>JAEXXN010000360.1 GCA_023405875.1 Bacillota bacterium
GTCAAGGCCTGTAATTGCGCCCACAACTGTAGCGGTTACAGCACCGACACTCTGGTTCAAAGGTACTGCCCCTGCCAAAGCAACGCCCAGGTCATTCACCAGCCCGTTTGAGCCTTCAGGAAGCACTTTGCCGAAGATATCAACTATAGCTGAATCTCCCAGATAGAAAAAGGCAGCGATCGGGATAACGGGTCCGAATACCTTGAACCCGAATTGAAGCCCCTCTATCATATGCTGTGTGATTTTGCCCAGGGGATCAGCCTTATAGGCAAAAAAGGCTATTATTATCAGTATCAGTATCGAGGTTCCTCCGATCAAGGCGGTTGCATCGCCGCCCTGAAGCTTTGCCACGAACATTATTGCTATATCAATGGCAAAAAGAACAGGCACCAAAGCGGCAAGAGCTTTTTGGGTCGCTGACGGCATTTTCTTCATTACCCCGATTTCCTCGTTGGCTGCGCTAACGGTATTATTCTTCCAGACATCTTCCACCTTCAGTGCCCCGGACTTTATGTCCTTCATTAGCAGCCAAAAGGCCGCGACGGTTGTAACCAGCCCCATTACAATTACCAGGGGCACGCTTGCAGCCACAACCTCCGAAACAGGTATTCCCGCTCCGTCCGCCGTTAACTTGGGCGCACCCTGGATTATGAAGTCTCCGGACAATGCAATTCCATGCCCGAAGAGGTTCATTGCCACGGCAACACCCATAGCCGGAAGCTTTGCCTTGATGGCTACGGGTAAAAGCACCGCCCCCATGAGGGCTACTGCGGGTGAAGGCCAGAAGAACCAGGATATCACCATCATAAGTATTCCTATGATCCAGTAAGCCAGGGCCGGTGTGCGTATCAATCTTGTAAAGGGGCTTACCATCACCTCGTTGATGCCTGCCTTCATCAATACTTTACTCATGCCGTAAATTATTGATATTACAAGTATCGTACCCAGCAGCTCCTTAATTGCATATGCAAAGCTGTTGAACACCCCTGTAACCGACAGAGTGACTGAGGAGGTAGCTATGAATCCCAGCACCAGAATTCCCGTGATGCAGATGAAGCTGGTATCCTTTTTCATTACAATGAATGCAATAATCAGCAGTATGAAGAGCATATACACCCAATGTAAGGCGCTAAGTGTTATTCCCATTGAAACTCCTCCCAAAAAATCTAATTACTACACAATATGCAGAGGGCTTCAATAGGGTACAGTTTGCAGCGGGCAAATATGAGGCGGGATTGTGGGACGATGAGTTATATCTAAAGTTGGTATAGGCTTTGGAGTGAAAGTGAAATGTTATACCGCAACACAAGCTCCGAAACCAGAACTTCTAAGCTCATTCCGGGCAGCAGCAAAACTCGCTCCGCTCAAACAGTTGCTGCTGCTATTCCTCCATTTCGCCAAGAAGTTCTATGGTTTCTCCGCAAGGCTGCCGTATAACATTTCACAACATTCCAAAGCCTGCTATCCTCAGCTTGTAATCTCGAAATCCACCCATAGGAATGAGCAATTCACATACCGCCCCGTTTTGTCATGCTATTCTATAGCAGCAACAAAAAGGAACGGTATGTGAACCGCTCCTAATAGCAATAAAAGCTGGCTATTCTTCTTAAATCTATTCCGAAATATACCCACCTGAATCCGGTCCATCTCCAGCCGGCTACCGAACGAGGTCCTACAAAGTTCAGCCAGACCCAGAATTCCCTGCCGTTGTCCAGCCGCATATATACAAACCTGTTCCGGCATCTTCTTATAGCACCCGAATCGATCGCCTTTATTCCCGGCCCCTGCGGCTGCACCAGACTGGGCTTTGCAGCCGGCGGTGGTCCGGAAGGAGGACCGCCGGACGAGCCGGGTCCTGATCCCGGTCCGAAGGACGGGGGAAGCTGCGGCCCGGAGGGCCCGAATATCGGAGGCCGCTGCCTGTAGAACGGACAGTTTTCACATTCGTCATTATCTAATTCAAAATCATTTCTTTCATCGTCATCATACATATACTCTCACTCCCATACACATTTGCTACCAGTATATGCATAATGCAAGTCCAGAGTTCTCCAAAAAATTAAGCCAGGCTATCCGCCCGGCTTTCATAATTATAGCTTGAAACCTTCTATAAACTCTATTCCGACCCCATTGGGATCATTTACAAAGGCAAACCTGGTTCCTCCCGAAGCACCGACAGGCCCGCTGCTTATAGCCACATTCTTCTGCTTCAGCATAGCTATTACAGCATCAAGGTCGTCCACCTCAAAGCCTATGGATACAGAACCTTTGCCGCTATTGACGGCTTCCTCCTCATGGGCTATCAGCTCTACGGCATTTCCCGCCTCATCCTTCAGGAACATAATGTCTATCCCCGGCCGCGGGCTGAAACGCTTTGCTTCCTTCAGCCCCAATATCTCTTTATAGAACGCTGCCGATTCCTCCATGTTTTTTACAGCTACCGTCACAAAACCGTATTTCATGTTGACTCCTCCTCTTTAGTATTAATTTACTGTTTCACCGTCACGGTTATTTGATACATACTTTTACTGTAAGGTGATAGGTATCACTAAAAAAATTATTCCATCTATTCAGCCATTAGTCAATGCAACGAAAAAAGAATAGCATTTTTTGCTATTCTCGATAAGCCGCTTTTCGACTAAACCTTTGGAAGATTTATTCCATAGAATATCTCTGTGATTTCTCTGTCCAGCTTCTTTTCTATTTCCTTTTTTTCCTTCGGGCTCAGGTCCTCTTCTCTGATCTCAAAAAGATAATTGCTCAGCTCCAGGTCGCTGATGCGCATCTTTGTATGGAATATATTGGACTGGTATATATTCATATCTATCAGAGTATATCTGTCTATCGTTTCCTTAGCAATGAAATTCTGTATTGAGTTTATCTTATGATCTATAAAGTGTTTTCTTCCGTTTACATCCCTTGTATAGCCCCTGACCCTGTAGTCAATTGTTATGATATCCGAATCAAAGCTCTGAATAAGATAATTCAAAGCCTTTAAGGGGGATATGGTCCCACAGGTGGTTACATCTATATCAACCCTGAAGGTGCTGATTTCGTTCTGAGGATGGCTTTCAGGGTAAGTATGCACCGTTACATGGCTTTTATCCAGATGTCCGACTATATTTTCCCTTATTGGAGTGATTATACCCCTGTTGCAGGAAGGATCAAGCACATATAGAGGAACCTCCTCCTCTGAAATAAGCAGCGTAACGCTTGCTCCCTGGGGGTCGTAATCCTGCTTGGCCACATTAAGCACACTTGCTCCTATCATTTCGGTAACATCGCTTAATATTTTGGTAAGCCTTGTGGAATTGTACTGCTCATCAATATACTCTATATATTTTTTACGGTCTTCAGTAGTCTTGGTATAACAAATATCGTATATGTTAAAGCTCAAGGATTTTGTAAGATTGTTAAAGCCATAGAGCTTCAGCTTACCATTTGCGGCTTTCATAAGCATCACACCCCATTCCTCGTTATTGTGATATTTATCTGCAAATTACAATGCAGACCATTTTAATATTAAGCCCAAACATATCAATTGTCAACCATTTGACTCCAATAAATAAATATTGGTTATTGTCCCAGTTTTTCAAGCTCTCCTACCATCTTATGATGCCGCTTGGGAGACAGTCCGTACATCTTCTTGAAAGCCCTTACAAAGCTGGAATAATCCCCGAATCCACATGATCTGCAAGCTTCCGTCATGGTACTGCCGTCTTTGATGAGCGTGTTTGCCATTTTCAGGCGCTTCTGGAGAATATAACTGTGTATTGTATAGCCTGTCTGACTTTTGAACTTGTGCATGAGATGATACCTGCTCATATAGAATCTGGCCGCCAGACTTTCTATGGACATATCCTCACAGAGGTTTTCATTTATATGCCTTATTACTTCTCCTATGCCCTCGTTGTAATCTCCCTCTACCTGGTGCAGTCCTGCCTCAGGCTTGAGGTACAGCCTGTTAAGATATACCATGAACTGCAGGAATAAGGAGTTTCTGAGCACCTGAGTTCCAAAACCGTCGCAGGAGCATTCGCTCTTGAGCTGGGATAGTATGTATTTAACCTGACGTAGCAGCTCGTTATTCAATCTGAGAATATTCCGCTTCTCCTTCGCGGCTGTTTCAAAGCAATCCAGCAGATTGCTGCCTTCCTGGTTATGCTTGTGAAGAAAGCTTGAATTCACCCATATTATCATCCTCTCATAGGTGCCGCTGCCTCCGATTATAGCCCTGTGTATCTCGCTGCTGCTGACCAGAAGTATGTCCCAGGGCTTGAGCTTGTATGACTTTCCTTCAATCAGATATGTTACATTCCCCGAAATGAATATTATTATTTTGTTGAAATCATGAAAGTGAAAATCAAATTCCATGCTCTTCCTGTCCTTAAGATGAAAAAATTGGAAATCCTTATTCAAATATCCCCGCTTGCTGCCTGAGATCACTAATTCATCCTTTTCCATTCCTGCCTCCTTGTTATTCACTGCCATCCGGCGTCTCCAGCCTTATAAGCCCGGCCAAATCCCACTTCCGCCGCTTATTGCCCATTGTCTTATATACTATAGCACAAAATGCAATATTTCAAGCACTTTAGGCAATAAATATAGCAAATGCTTTGAGTATAATATATGTAATGGATACCCTTAAATATACTTTAAATATTCCCGGAGGTAGAAAAATGAAAAAAAAATTAAAGGCCGGAATACTCGGAGCGACAGGCTTTGTAGGACAGCGCCTGGTCACACTGCTTCATGACCATCCATACTTTGAAGTCAGTGTGCTGGCTGCCAGTGAAAGGTCGGCAGGCAAGCGCTACCAGGATGCCGTCCTTGGAAAATGGAAGCTATCAGAGCCTGTTCCGGAAAGCATGAAGGATATAACGGTAAGGAACCTGAATGATGTTGATGAAATAAGCAGAGAGGTTGATTTTGTTTTTTGCGCTGTAGACATGGCTGCGGATGAAATAAGAAAGCTGGAGGAGAGCTATGCAAAAGCGGAGACTCCGGTAGTATCAAACAATTCTGCCCACCGCCGCACCCCGGATGTGCCGGTTGTGATACCGGAGGTGAATCCGGGGCATCTGCTCATACTGGAAAAGCAGATGCAGCGCCTGGGCACCGCAAGAGGCTTTATAGTTACCAAGCCCAATTGTTCCATTCAGTGCTATGCTCCTGCAATAAATGCACTTATGGACTTCAAGCCTTCAGTAATATCCGTATGCACCTACCAGTCAATTTCGGGAAGCGGGAAAACCTTCAAGGACTGGCCTGAAATGGTTGACAATGTTATACCCTTCATAGCAGGCGAAGAAGAAAAAAGTGAGCAGGAACCGTTGAAGCTGTGGGGCCAGATTAAAGGCGGCATTATAGAAAAGGCCTCTGACCCTGTTATATCGGCTCAATGTATAAGAATACCCGCTTCCGAAGGTCATCTGGCGGCAGTATCGGTATCCTTCGTCCACAAGCCGGACAGGGAGACGATAATAGAGCGCTGGAAAAATTATAACGGAAAGCCCCAGCTACTCAAGCTGCCAAGCGCTCCCAAACAATTCCTCAACTATTTCAGTGAAGAAAACAGGCCTCAGACAGGGCTTGACAGGGAGCTGGAGAATGGAATGGGAATATCCCTGGGAAGGCTACGGGAGGACAGCATATTTGACTACAAATTTGTATGCCTGTCGCACAATACACTGAGAGGGGCTGCGGGAGGCTCGGTGCTGACTGCGGAGCTGCTTGCGGCGGAGGGCTATATAGTGCCGAAATAAAAAAATGCGGCTTATGCCGTATTTGTAGGATATTGCGACGTAAAAACGATGTGCAACAACCGGAACGACACGGGGGTCGTTCCCTACAATATACCAATTGTTTGTAGGGAACGGCCTCCGTGCCGTTCCGCACTCATGTTGCACATTCTTCATATATTACGTCAAACTACTGCAAAATCGGGACAAGGAACCTGTCCCCCTGTCCCACTTAAAGTTTGATGGTCAGAATATAGCTGTCCTTTGTGCAGTTGGAAATTTCCCAGGTACTGTTCTCCGGAAGGCTTAATGCCATGCTGCCTGAGGTGAGCTCTTCCCTGCTGATATAGCGTATCACGTAATCCTCTCCGTTGCTGCCGTTAAAATATATTATCCTGTTATCCTTCAGATAATCAACATATTCCTCCAGGCATAAATCCCTGGACTTCATTATTTCCGAATGCCCGCTTCCAATATATCTGACATGCCAGGGCTCATATATAATACCTGTGATTTCAGTCTTCTCCCTCGGATATCTTATAATAAAGCCGTACCTCCAGCTGTTTTCCTCAAGCCATTTACCCTGTACGGTATTGCCGAAGCTGCTGACCAGTCCCACCCTCTCACTTATGATATCCGCGGCAAGCCCCGTCTGGTGTTCGCTTGAACCGGGTATTGCCACTACCTTGGAAGCCTCTTCCATGGCAGTCTTGCGGCTCATCTTTCTGGACAGCACACTGGTTTTGTTGTTAAAAAGGCTTGTCTGCTTGTCAAAGGTTCTGTAGGCGCTGGTTATGACCATTCCGGAAATTCCCTCGCTATAGGCTGCCTCCAGCATATAGTTGAGGTTCAGCATTGCTTCCCCGTCAAGTCTCAGGTTGACCGAGGACCTGCCTCTTGCAGGCTTGGAATAGATAAGTCCCGGAGGCGTATAATCGCGTTCCAGCGTATTTCTTTTATTTACCAGAAGAAGGTTGTCCTTCAGAAATTCAGCTATATTGCCTTCATCAATCATCTGACTGCTTGTCCCAAGTTTTCGCAGCACCAGCTTCAGCTTGTCCGAGTTGAACTCAAAGGTGGCTTCTGCCATTGCAGAAACATTGCCGCTTCCGCCATAATGCAGCTGCGGGGCAAGGTAAATCCCATCTGCTGCAGCTTCAGCCTCCTGCCTGCATATGTATATAAACACCTTGAAGCTGTAGGGAAATATTAGCTGCATCCCTTCAGCTCCGGCTATTGTTACCGCATTTTCATCCAGCACTATGTTTTCATCCAGTTCTTTGATGAATATACCGTACCCGCCGTCCTCCGCATAAAGAAAGCCTGTCCCAGGCATGTATGAAAAGCCAAGCCCGCTTGCAGCCGACAGCTCCGAAAGCCTTATCACCGTGGAATTGCTGTAATATTCGGGGCTTACCGTAAAGGCGGCAAGTATATCTCTTTCCCCTGTATCCGGTGAAGTATCGGCGGCTACAGCTGTGTTGAACATCAAAATTACTGCAATTAGAACTACAATTATTCTTCTCATTATTTCCTCCCAAATATTGCATAAACCCCATTATTTTTATATCCAGGGTGATTTTCACATATGTTGTACAGGTTCCTCCGACATGTATCCCCTATATCTCCTACTATATCAAAAACCTCGACTGTTTACTATTGTTTTTTCCCGTAGAAAGCTGTAAGAATGCCATAATTACCAAATAAAAAATCAGGCGGAGCTGCATACCCCGCCTGAATAGCCTATCGAGTATTATTCCATTGAATTCCCGTCACCGGCAAGCCTGTTGCTTTTCCTGAAGAAGCACACTATCAGGACCAGTGCGGCTGCCGAAACAGCGCTGCATACGGCAAAGGATAACTGTATAGATCGGTCGGCCGTCCTTCCTATAACCAGGTTTGTAAATGCAGCCACTATGTCCATCAGCATTGCATAAGCAGATAGAATCGTAGCTCTGCCGGCAGTTGTTATGGATTTGTTCTGTATATCGGAGGAAACCGGCAATATCATTGCGTTGCAAAGCCCAATAACGGTTATCAGTACAATACTCAAAGCAGGATTGCCGGTAAAAACCAGCAGCAAGCTGCCAAAGCAGATACCGGACGCCATTACCCCTACCGTTTTTCCCTGTCCGATACTTTTTGTTATTATATAGGACTTTGCCGACAGCATGGAAATCAACTGTATCATCGCCATAATCACGCCGAAATACCTGACAGCTATGCCGCTTCTCTGATACTGGAGCTGGTTCAGAAATACCGTCACCGCATGGGCTACCTCAGAAAGCAGTGCAACAGCAATGATGAACGGAAAAATCGGCCTGTTGGCAAATACCCTTTTCATGCTTCCGAAGATATCCGGCTTTTCCATATCGGCCTTTTTTACTTCCTTCAGGAACAATGCCGCTGCTACAGACAGACCGTAAGGGATTATGGTCAAGGCTGCCGTCAGGTCAAGGGAAATGGGGATTATAAAGGTGGATGCCGTTGTTGCCAGCAGGAAACCCAGGGTTGATAAGGAGTAATACCTGCCAAAGGCCCTTTCGGAGTGCTCTTTTGCCACCGAATTATATAAAAGCGCCGTATCGCAGCCGGACACTCCTGATACAGATATTGCAACAAGTACCCTTTCCAGAAGAAAAAACTCAAAGGAATGGGCCTTATAGAAAATGACCCTTGCTATAAAATTTGCAAATAATGCAGCGGTAAGAGTTTTTCTGTAGCCGAATCTGTCTGCAAACCAGCCCCAGGGTATTTCAAAAACTACCATCAGAACCATAAATATGGATTCTATCAGGAATATCTCATATATGGAAATACCTCTTGACTGCCTGTATATTGTGGCTACAGGCCCATAAAAAACAAAGCCCTGTAAAAAGGCTATTATACATAAAAACAGATAGTTTCTGTCAGCCTTCAAAATTATACACCTCCATGAACATAAGCAAACAAGCCTCATCTGTAATGAGGCTTCAAAAGGCTATCTGCTTGTGTCCATCAAGGCATACAGATCTGAAGCATGCTGAATTCTCCCCTATATTAAATTGACTTAGTAACATAATATTATCATTTTTCCCTCCTTATTTCCATCCATTAAAAGCTGTGGACATCATTTCCTATGAATTTTATAAAATTTTTCTTTAAAATGCCTCGCAATTTCTATATAATCATTTATGTATGATTTACGGAATAAAACCGGAGAGGGGTCTCAAATGAGTATATTAACAGTAAAAAATCTGAGTCATGGATTTGGCGACCGTGCGATATTCAACAATGTTTCCTTCAGGCTGCTGAAGGGTGAGCATATCGGGCTTATCGGAGCAAACGGAGAGGGCAAGTCCACATTTATGAATATAGTCACCGGAAAGCTTGAGCCTGACGATGGGCAGGTGGAATGGTCAAAGCGTGTCAGAGCAGGCTATCTGGACCAGCATACTGTTCTGGAAAAGGGAATGACTATCAGGGATGTGCTGAAAAGCGCCTACAAATATCTTTTTGATCTTGAAGCGGAAATAAATGAAATATGTGACAAAATGGCTACCGCAACACCGGAGGAGCTTGAGACGCTCCTGGAGGATATGGGAACCATGCAGGAAACCCTGGAGCACAATGATTTTTATATAATTGACTCAAAGGTTGAAGAGATTGCGCGAGGCCTCGGTTTGGCCGACATCGGCCTCGAAAAGGAGGTTCAGGAGCTGTCGGGGGGTCAGAGGACGAAGGTGCTGCTTGCAAAGCTGCTCCTGGAGAAGCCAGATATCCTTTTATTGGACGAGCCGACCAACTATCTTGATGAAAAGCATATCGAATGGCTGAAGCGCTACCTGTTGGACTATGAAAATGCTTTCATACTTATATCCCACGACATAGCCTTCCTCAACAGCGTTATAAACCTGATCTACCACATGGAGAATCAGGAGCTTAACCGTTATGTAGGAGATTACGACAGCTTCCTCCAAGTCTATGAAGCCCGGAAGGCGCAGCTGGAAGCAGCCTACAACAAGCAGCAGCAGGAGATCTCCGAGCTTAAGGATTTTGTAAACAGAAACAAAGCAAGAGTGGCCACCAGGAACATGGCAATGTCCAGGCAGAAGAAGCTTGACAAGATGGAGGTAATAGAGCTGGCCAAGGAAAAACCGAAGCCGGAGTTCCATTTCAAGGAAGCCCGCACCTCAGGCAAGCTGGTTTTTGAGACCACCGGGCTGGTAATAGGCTATGAGGAGCCGCTGTCCAAGCCCCTGAACCTCAGAATGGAGAGAGGCCAGAAAATAGCCCTTGTAGGTGCCAACGGCCTTGGAAAGACCACTCTGCTCAAGAGTATACTGGGTGAGCTGCAGCCGGTCTCCGGCAGCGTCGAGCTGGGAGATTACCTGCATATCGGATATTTTGAGCAGGAAATAAAGGAAGCCAACTACAACACCTGTATAGAAGAGGTCTGGAAGGACTTCCCCTCCTTCAGCCAGTATGAGGTGCGTTCAGCCCTGGCAAAGTGCGGCCTTACCACCAAGCATATCGAAAGCAAAATAGTTGTGCTTAGCGGAGGCGAGCAGGCCAAGGTAAGGCTGTGCAAGCTTATAAACAAGGAAACCAACTTCCTGGTCCTTGACGAGCCCACCAACCATCTGGACGTGGATGCCAAGGAAGAGCTTAAGCGTGCCCTTAAGGAATACGGCGGCAACATGCTTCTCATATGCCATGAGCCGGAATTTTACAATGACATTGTAAGTGAAGTGTGGAACTGCGAGAATTGGACTACAAAAATAGTGTAGGATAAACAAAGATAATACAAATATTATTGTCGGAGCCATTACAGACAATTAATAAAGCTGTATGGATCCGGCAATAACTATTCCCTGGCTAATAATCATAAATTCTGCCACAATGCTTCTGATTTCATTTTTCTTTTCCTCTTTCCCTCTTTTTTACCGGATAACCTCTGGTATCCATAAGCTTTACTATGACAAGATACAATATTGAAATTCCTACACCGGTAAATGCGCACCACATTGCTAAAACAGGATTATCTCGTGCGTTCAAAATCAATATGCCTGAAGCAAATATTGCTAAGATAGCAAATTCAAAAATAAAGTACCACATATAGTTGTTTCTAATAAATAAAACAACTATATAAATTAATGGCAAAATCACAAATTGAGGCTGCCAGTAATTTGTTATATCTCCTATCAATATGGCTAACGAACCTAGCAACATAAGAACAATCGTAGACCATTTATTACCAATTATATTTTTAAACATATCCATCCCCCCTTATCTATGTTGTTTCGTCAGTTGTCGAGAGTTCAATCATCAAGTGCCATTGAAAGATTCTATTGGTATGGACATCTACACAAACTATAACATATTTCTTTAATTTTAAAAGGCCTGTAAAAGGTAAAAAACGTAATATCATATAATTATATGTTGACTTGAATAAAAATCCATGATACTATCTAAAGAAATATTAAATTATTAAATCCAATGAGCAAGAGTAGTACCTGCGATATTGAGTTCTCAGCGAGCCGGGAATAGTGTAAGCCCGGTAACAGGATATGCAGCGAATGGACTTGTGAGGAGCGAGGCGAACCTTCCGTTATCCCGGAAAAATTAGCCGTAACCGGCAGATCTCCGTTAAAGGATCAGGATATCGAGTTATACCATATACTCCGTATCTGTTGAGAGAGACAAGTTTTTGTCTAAGCTGGGTGGTACCGCGGAAATATACCTTCCGTCCCTTTATAGGGATGGAAGGTTTTTTATAACGAATAGGAAAGTAAAAATTACCTTAGTGTACTACTTTCCGTAAATGAGTTTCAAAAAAGGCTTCCTTGGTTGTTAAATACTTTGATGGAAGCCTTTTTTATTTTATTCGGGAGGTGAAGTGCAATGCTGTGAACTGAATTCTTTTTCCACATTATCAACAATAAAAAAATAATTAATAGAAAGAGAGAGATCAATTATGAATTTGAGAAAAAACATCCTTATAGCATTGCTGCTTTCCATAGGCTATATACTTCACCAGGTAGTACCCGGAACAATCGGCAGCATGAAGTTTGACCTTATGCTTTCCTTTATATTCGTCGCCCTTTTCATAAGCAGGGATTTTAAAAGCACATTGCTCACCGCCCTTCTCGGGGGCTTTATAACTGCGCTGACAACCACCTTCCCTGGAGGTCAGATACCTAATATAATCGACAAGCTGGTGACATGCATCTCTGTATATGTAATGCTGAAGCTTTTGGACAATATGAAATTCAAACAGTTGTCCACAGGCATAATCGCATTTGCAGGCACAATAATAAGCGGCACCACCTTCCTGTATTCCGCACTGCTCCTGGTAGGGCTGCCGGCACCATTTTCAGTGCTCTTCGCCGGAATAGTGCTGCCGACGGCAGTGACCAACGTATTTGTGACACTTGTGGTCTATAACACCGTGAAGCTTGCCATAAAGGCAACAGGGGTCAAGTTTGTGCAGAGCAAAGAAATGTAGTTGGGCGGAGCGGTAAATATATAGTTGGTTTAATGAGGCAATAACAATTCATATCGAATCGCACAAAATAAGCTTTGGACAGTATTAGAGCTTGATGGACCGGAAAATCCTAGCGCTCATAATCCGACGTCCTGTCGGTATGAGCTGGCTTCGCGTCCTTGCTCAGCCCACGGATTTTCCGGTCCATCTTCACTCTATACTGTTAGCCAAAGCTTATTAAGTGCTCCCTGATATGAATTGCTATTGCCTCTTCTATACTATGTACATTCTTTATCTATCCCTCAACCTCAATCGGTACGGCTATTCGGAAGCTGGTCCCCCTCCCTTTCTGCGTCTTTACCTCAATGCTGCCCTTAAGCCTCTCTACCTCGGCCTTGAGTGCCGAAAGTCCTGCTCCTCTGCCGGAAAGCCCGGTTATATCACCGGATGTACTGAAGCCGTCTGCAAACAATAGTTGTACTGCTTCTGCCTCAGAGACGGCTGCGGCTTCTTCAGCCGTAAGAAATCCTTTTTTGACTGCGGAATTTTTCACTTCCTCCGCATCGATCCCTGCACCATCGTCAGATACTGTAATTTCTATGCTGTTTTCTTTTGCTCCGATGCTGCACAGTATATTCCCCTGCTCGGGTTTTCCTTTGCAGGTACGTTCTTCAGTACTCTCTATCCCATGGGCGATACAATTTCTGAATATATGGACCATGCATTTGATCAGCTCCGAATATGCATCAGGATCGACAGCTATATCCTGTCCCTGGATATCAAATTCCTTTATCTGCTTATCCAGGCTTTCGCTTAACTTTAAGCAGTACCCGGGATAATGGCCCAGCATATCCTTTAATGGCCTGCAGCGGAGTTTTCTGATATCTCTGACCAGTTTCTGTGCCTCGGTGCCGCTGAATGAGGCAAGTATTCCGCTCTCGATTTCCTTAAGCTTGGATTCCTCTGCAACTACAAGCTTATCCAGCTTCAAATATCTTTCTCCCAGAACCTCTCTTATTATATCAAAGTCCTCCTTCAGCCATTCCCCGGGTTTTTCTTCTTCAAAAAGGGCCTTGAACCCCTCGATCCCCAGACCTGCTATATTGAACTCATACAGCTTGGTTTCAAGGTCATGGAGCTTATTTGCCATGTTCTCCATTTCAAAATAGGCAAAGGTGCCTTTAAAGGTGTGTACAATACGGAACAGCTCTGCATATTTTTTTCCCGCCGTTTCGGTATTATTAAGCAGCTCCCATATCCTCTCGCCCCAGAACTCCTTATAATCGGTAACTGCGTTGACAAAATCCATATGGTTCGCCACAATCGAAACACACATCTTGAGAACGGATTGCTCCTGCTTCAGCCGCATTTCCATAAGCTTTCTTTCTGTGATGTCTGTCAGTATCACCATGCATGTCGGCTCCGAGCCTTCAATGCCCTTTTCCAGCATTTTATAGTCTATGCTTACAAGCTTATCTGAAACAGCAAGCTCTTGTGGAAGCAGCGAAATATAGACCTCACGCCTGACCTTGTCGTCAGGATCAAATATACTGTTCAGCAGAGTACCGATATATTCCTCCTGCACCCTGTCCCCACCGCTTATAAGCTTCGGAAGGCTTTGACCGCTTATATCGCAGCCAAAGATTTCACGGCATTTGAGACTGTATTCGCTTTCCACCCGCTGATCCTTCTTAAAGGATAGAAAGCCCTGTTCGGCATTGTCAAACAGGCTCCTTATGGCAGAAGTCTTCTCAATGACCTTCCGGTCCAGGTCCCTGTTTATATCCTCTATCAGCTCCTTTGACCTGACCAGTTCAAGGTTGGAGGACGCAACATCTCCATAAAGCCTTTCATACCTTAGGGCAAAAAAGGCCACCATTGCTATGGAAAGTGCAAATATCCCGATATGTGTAACTCCACCTGAATTGGCAGTTCTATTAAGTAATGCCAGTATATCAACGGCACCTGTGATCCCGAAGAATATCATTCCGTATATGATTACTCTGAGCTCCTTATTACCGTGCTTCAGCTTCCTGAACAGCAAAAATACCAGGAATATTGTGTAGATAAAAAATGAAATATTGAATACAAAGTCAGCCCTGGATATGTCGAACCCCTGTATTGTCGAAAGCAAAAGTACCGCAAAAAGATACAGCAGAAATACCCTGTTTATTATTTTCATCTGTGCCTTCGGAGCGTTTTCCAGCAATTCTACCATAAAGGAGCCTGCCGCAAAAGGAATGAGGAAGTAGGTCAGGTAGTCATTGTAAAAGGTAAAGACCGGCCGGTTCAATGCAGAGCTTACCACATAAAGGGAATTTATTATGTTTACAGAGGTCAGCAGTATGAAGCCGCCGGAATACAACAGCAGCCCCACCTCAGCACCTTTATGCAACACCTGAAATGCAGCCACCAGAATAAGGCATAGCCCTACAAAAACCCCCATGGAACACAGAAACATAGGTACTATCTGGTTGTCTGCCAGCAAAATTATCTTTTCGTTTTCAGATACCAGCTCCCAGGAGGTAAGATGCCCCAGCTCCCTTACAGTGAGCCCTTCCCTTGCAGGGTATTTGAAGTATATCATACCGCCCTTATGCTCATCTCTTATGGGAATAATATGCTGGAAGGGAAGCACCCTGTCAACGTCTTTCATTGTGCCGTAGGAATATATCATCCGGTCTCCTGCATACACCTCCACCGGAAAGTCAAATTCTAGAAAAAGGGCAGGGCTGTAAACAGATATCTCCTCCGGAAGCCTGCCCCTCACCCAGAATATATCCGCCGCAGCAGACTTGCTTTGCCGGAGCCCCTCCAGGCTTGTCCCGCCGCTCTCAG
>JAEXXN010000386.1 GCA_023405875.1 Bacillota bacterium
TACGAGCGCCTGTTGAGTCCGAAAACCGGTTCTCCCAATTCCTGGATGCTCTTTGATATTGACGGCTCTGAAGCTTATGCAGAAGGAAAGGCACAAAAGGTCTCCGGCCTGGAGATGATTAATCCCCATGTTGTCCAGATACGCTTAAAGGCTCCCTTTGCAGGCTTTTTACTGAATCTTGGACAGTCCGCCTGTCCGATCATATCAAAGAAAGCCTTTCAGAGGGATGGTCAAATAGTTGCCTGCGGTGCTTATACACTTGAAGCTAGGGATGATGAACGGATCGTGCTGAAAGCCTTTAAGGACTTTTATCTGGGAGAGCCCTTTGTTGATACTATCGAATTGACAGCCGGCACCCATGAAATTGCCGAACGCTTCACACGTAAGGAGTATGACTTTATAAGGGTTGAGGATGATGCCGTCTACAAGGCTGCAATGGCAGCAAATGCCCATATTGACGTAGTAGACATGATTGCGGTCTATTATATGGGCTTCAACATGAGGTCCTCCCATGAGCTGGTAAAGAACAGGGAGGCACGGCAGGCTCTGAATCATGCGATTAACAAGGAGCGCATAATAAAGGAAGCCCTTGGGGTGCTGGGTACTGTTGCTTCTTCTCCGCTGCCTGCATCAATGCTGGGCGGAAAGACAATCAAGCCCTATGAGTATGACCCTGAAAAAGCAAAACGTATGCTTAAGCAAAGCGGCATAAAGAATTTTAATATAACCCTTGCCGCAAGAGACGGGTCCGGCGGAGGAGTTTTTGCAAAGACTCTGAAATTCATACTGGAGGACCTGCAAGCGGTTGGCTTTGATATTAAGGTTACAGATGTGCCTACCGGAGAATTCATTGAAAAAAAGGTGTTCAGCACTCATGATGTGTTTATATCCAGGTGGATCGGAGATAACGGGGACCCGGACAACTTCCTGGAGCCTTTGTTCCATCCGGATAACGTATCCAATATGTCAGGCTATAATAATGATGAAATCGTAACGTTGATGGCCGAAGCTAAAAGGATGCTGAACCCGGCCAAACGCCTGGAGGTTTACCAGAGGATAAGTCATATCCTTCACCAGGAAGCTCCCTGGGTATATCTGTTCCATCCAAAGCTGGGGGTTGCATACCACGACCATCTGGCCGGGATGAACCTGAATTCACGTGCCATAATAAGATATGACCAGCTATATCTGAATAAATAGAAGCAAATACAGGTGCCGGATATCCTCTGATGTATCCGGCACCTGCCTATTATGCCTATCCGCTCCTATAAAAATGCCTCATATACAAGCCGGGATATTTTCCCTATTATTTCCCTTCCGTCCCTGTTGGTTGCTGTGGCATTGGTCAAAACACAGA
This sequence comes from Bacillota bacterium, assembly GCA_023405875.1. Classification (GTDB taxonomy): domain Bacteria; phylum Bacillota; class Clostridia; order Lutisporales; family Lutisporaceae; genus BRH-c25. The sequence continues at coordinate 1,358 of JAEXXN010000386.1, forward strand.
TTATATACTCTTTATCCGGGAGATATACTATTCCCGCATCATGTTCAAGCCTATCCAGGTCACCTGTCTTATGGGCTGTTACGACCTCCTCCGGCAGGTATAGGTCCAGCCTTCCCCTGACCTGCTGCCTCTTCAGGATATCCAGCATCATATCGCTGTATTCTTTATTGATATTGCGGCCGTAATAGGTGAGTTCAATTAAATGGGCAAGGTCCTTTGCCGTTATCAGATTTTCCCTGCCTGCCCTTGCTGCCTGGGAATCCATCATCCTGCGCTGAAGCCTGGTACTCTCCAGTCCAAGCCGTTTAATACCGGCATTTATACCGTCCATTCCCAGCATATCTATAAGAATATTGGTAGCCATGTTGTCACTTACAATGATCATCAAGGTCATTATTTCCTCCAGGGTAAACCTGTGACCGGGGTTCAGCTCCTTCAGTATGCCGTCTCCCCCCGTTTTCATATTCTCTGTCAGCTCAATTGTGTCTCCCAGCTTCATAGTACCCTCATTGACCCTGTATAAAAGCTCCGACATGATCGCAAGCTTTATGGTGCTTGCCGACGGGAATACCAGGGCTTCATTGATCCTGATTTGTTCCTTTGTTTTCAGACCCTTCACTACGACGGCTATGTTTCCTTCCTGTGTCTCAATAAACTCTCTTATTCTGTCTTCCAGCATAACTATTCACTCCCCTTTATCCGAAAAAGGACATAAATACAACCAGCAGCACCGAGCATATAGTAACAATGATACCATAGGTCACCAGGTTTTTCATGTCCTTCGACCTGGCAAGCCCCATCTGCCCTATCATATCCGCCTCAGGGTATGCAAAGGATGTGATCTGCCCGGCTACCAGCAGTATCAATGCCCATAATGTAGAGGATACACCCAGGTCTGTGACTATCGATTTGAACATGCTGTCCATAACGATATTATCTGCTGTAGCAGCTCCGCCAACTCCGAATATCCCTGTCAAAGCTGCAACCAGTGAGAATACTACCTTGCTCTGGGATTCAAGCAGAGGCTTCAACAGTGCCACAAGGGCCTCAAAGGAGCCTGCTTCGGCAATGAAGTTAATGAACGGATTAAAGAGTATGAACATTATAAAGAGCCACATCATCCGTGAAGCCCCTTTGATAAAGGTATCCACCAGGTCGTTTGCCTTCAGCCCTCCTGCAAAGCCTGTTATTACGGCTGCCACTGTTATTACCAGTATTGCATAGGAAGAACCGCTTTGAAGTGTGATACCATAGCCGATTAAAGCTATCATAGCCAAAGCAAAGGCCATAGTCGCCCTTTTGACTTCCTTTCCCGGGATATAGCTTTCCTTTGGTTCCTCGATATTCTCATAAGCATATATTCCGGTAGTTTTCTTCTGTATCCTGTTTGCCATTATATATGTTATCAACAATACTACCAGAGCGAGGGGGATTCCTGCTCCTATAACATATTTGCCGTAGCTCAGCCCTGTAAGCCCCATGATGGTTACGACCTGGGGGGTGTACGGCCCGAGAAACATTCCCGTAAGCCCTGCCCCCAGGAAAATTACTGCAACAGTTGAGGGAGTTATTCCGATGGTTGCCACAAGGGGTATTATTATGGGAGCAATGATTGCATTGGCTCCTGCCAGTGTACCCAGCAGAGATACAAGGACTGTTGAGCTTATCATGGTGGCTGCTATTGCTTTTCTCTCACTGTCTACCCCTATTTTTTTCATGAGAGAGATGACCAGGTATTCCGCAACACCTGTTTTTTGCAGGATTGCTCCAAGGCCTGAGCCCAGCATGATTATCAGGCCTATCATACCCAGAAATGATCCAAGGGAGTCGGCCATGACGCTTCCAAAGGATGAAAAGGGCTGGTTTGTAAGAATAGCACTTAAAATAACGCATATGGCGACATTGAGCACCGGATTGTAATCCTTGAAGGATAAAATTATATAAATAATCAGTGGAGCCAACCCAAAAATCGGAGACAAATTAAATAACACCTTAATACCCTCCTTTAATATTAAAAATCCTTGAGTCCTCAATTACTAATAATCCCGGGTATCACCCCCTTACCATATTTTCTAGGCAGAACAAAGGCGGCGGCTGCCGCATTTGAAGCCCATGTGCCTTTTCAGAAGGAAATTCTGGCACGGGCAGTTAAATCGAAGTTTTTTATTGTATAGGAAAGTTATTCTTTCCTAATACAATAAAAAACCAGCAAAAACAAGAATACTTGTTTTGCTGGTTTTCATTTACTCCGACATAATTGTTATATATCGAATAAACAAAGCAGCTGAAGCAATAGTACTTTTCAACGGCATTACCTTTTTAATTCCAGTACTATATTATTACGGTTATTTATAATTATGCCTGTAATTTTTATACTTATATCCATACCGGAAAGCTTATGGCATAAAATAGGAATCAGCCATTTATAGGATCACTGCTATATGATAAAATTAACTTGACCCTGATAAATAAAAGTACTTAAGGAGGGAGCTCATGAAATATACAGTCAAATCCCTGATTCCGGAGTTAACCGATACTTTTACCGGGTACCTGTCAAACCTGGATTTCAATCACGCACCCCATTGGGCCACCTGCTTTTGCCGGTTCTATCACACTGACTGCTCCTCTGAGCAATGGCAAAGCAGAACAGGTGAGCAAAATCGCGCAGAGGCCATTGAACAGATAAATGCCGGAAACATGAAGGGCTACCTGGCTTTTGACGGAAAAAAGTGCATAGGCTGGTGCAATGCAAATGACATACGGCAATTTAAAAGATTCGGGAATGACTTTGAGCATATAATAGAAAATCAAAAAATCGGCTGCGTAATTTGCTTTGTCATACACCCGGAATACAGGAAGCAAGGTGTTGCGAGGCTTCTACTGAATCAAGCCGTAGAGGACTTCAGAGCTCAAGGCTTTGATGCAGTCCTGGCTATTCCCGTAGAAAACAAGGCTGAGCCTGATAAGCTTTACAGGGGTACCATGAACATGTATAAAGAGCTGGGCTTTCAAATAATAGAGCAGCAGGATACCGCCAGTATCGTGAAGCTTGAGCTTCGGTAACACACGTACAACAGCCCGGAAGCATGTCATTCTCGCTCCCGGACTGTCTTTATCTACTTGCAGTGAATTTAATTTTAACGGGCCTCCAATTTCAGCAAGTTATTTTATCTTTCCGAACAGCAGGCTGTCATAGTATGAGCCCTCTATAAAATAATGATCCTTCAGGCGCCCCTCCAGTTCAAAGCCGTTCTTTTCCAATATACGGGCAGAGCCTGTATTGACATGCACTACCCGGGCATGGGTTTTGTGAAGCTTAAGGATATCAAAGGCAAAGTCGCTCATCAGTCTTACTGCATCTGTACCATAGCCCTTGCCCCAGTGGCCGCTGTGAAAAACATAACCGAATTCGGCATGGTTGGCCTCCCGGTCAAAGTTGAAAATCATTGCTGTTCCGATAATTTCTTCTGTCGCTTTAAGTACTATTGATGCATAAATATGTGTACCTGCCGCTTCCCGCCTCAGCATTTCTTCAACATAATCCCGGGTCTGCTCCAGGGATTCCATTAACGGCCAACCTATAAACCGTTTGACATTATTATCCGATGCATAGCTGTGTATAGCCTCAGCATCCTTTGTATCCAGCGCCTTGAAGCTGATATCCCTGCCTTCCAGCTTGTGAAAAAGACATGTGTTCATGCAATTTCTCCTTAAAGTGTTATTAATTCATACTCCATATTACCGAGACCTATGGCCTCGCCATGCTTAAGTCCTGTCTTCCAATCGGTATTGTCGTGAATATGACAGAATTTGTCTCCATCATGGTAGTGCTTATCCTCAAGGATAGAGCCGTTTACCGCTTGCGCTGCATTGACCATATCAACACAGGCCTTATCCAGTGCAATGGGATCAAAGGATGCCGCAATGCCTATATCCGGCACTATTGCCAGATCATTAGTGCTCCAGCAGTCACAATGGGGCGACACATTCATTACGAAATTTATATGAAACGAAGGCTTGCCATTTATCACCGCATAGGCATATTCCGAAATCTTTTCATTGGCTATATCAGCCGCTTCATCCCATTTGACTATAGCCGCATCAAATCTGCACACCGCAACACATTGCCCACACCCGACACACAAAGCATACTCTATATCTGCTTTTTTATCCGCATCGAATTTTATAGCTTGCTGTGAACAGCTTTTTATACATTGTCCGCAGCTTACACATTTTTTCTTCTTTATCAGCGGCTTTGAGGCGGAGTGCATTTCAAGCTTTCCTCCCCTTGAGCCTGAGCCCATCCCGATATTCTTGACAGCCCCTCCGAACCCTGTCATTTCATGGCCCTTGAAATGATTCATCGATATGATTATATCCGCATCAGCTATTGCTGATCCTATCTTGGCAGTTCGACAGTGCTTTTGGTTGATCTCTATCTCCCTGTATTCTGTTCCCTTCAGGCCGTCGGCAATTATGACATTGCAGCCTGTTGCTATACAGTTATAACCGTTTTCCATCGCTGACTGCAAATGATCTACAGCATTGGCCCTGGCTCCGGAATAAAGAGTGTTTGAATCGGTCAAAAATGGCAGACCGCCCAGTTCCTTTATGAGCCTTACTATAACGGCAGCATAATTAGGCCTGAGGTATGCAAGATTTCCCGGCTCCCCCAGATGGATCTTTATTGCTGTAAACTTGTCTTTAAAATCAATATTTTCTATACCCGCTGTTTTCACAACCTTTTCCAGCTTGTCAAGCATCCCCATTCCGGGCTTGGTTCTCATGTTGGTAAAAAAAACCTTCGATCTCTCCATTGATATCAACTCCCATTTATAAATTTAGTCTTATTATATACTGCAAAACATCGGCCTTATCCTGTATTGATAATACTATCCGGTATTCAGCAGTGGCCTATATTGACT
>JAEXXN010000410.1 GCA_023405875.1 Bacillota bacterium
CATATAGATATCGCCCTTTTCTCGGCAGGGGGAGATACCAGCAAGAAATTTTCTCCTATAGCTGCTTCAAAGGGTGTGGTCGTCATTGATAACAGCAGCGCCTTCCGTATGGATAAAGATGTTCCTCTTGTTGTTCCTGAGGTAAATCCACAGGCTGTAAAAAACCATAAGGGGATAATAGCAAACCCTAATTGTTCTACTATACAGGCGGTAGTGGCGTTAAAGCCTCTCCATGAAAAATACGGCATAAAGAGAGTGATTTATTCTACCTATCAGGCAGTATCAGGAACAGGAGTCAAGGGTGTTGCCGATCTGGAGAACGGAATCAAAGGCGCCGCTCCCTCCACCTACCCTCATGATATAGCCTACAATTGCCTGCCCCATATCGATGTATTCCTGGAAAACGGCTATACAAAAGAAGAAATGAAAATGATAGAAGAAACCAAAAAAATCCTTGAGGACCAGACACTAAGGATCACTGCAACCACCGTAAGAGTCCCGGTGTACAACGGGCACTCCGAGTCGGTAAATGTAGAATTTGAAAAGGACTTTGATATGGATGAGCTCAGGGAGCTGTTAAGCAGCAGCCCCGGCATAATAGTACAGGATGATCCGGTCAATAATATTTATCCCCTGGCAGTAAATGCTGCAGGAAAAAATGAAGTTTTTGTCGGAAGAATTAGAAGGGATTACTCGGTAGAATATGGAATAAATCTATGGGTGGTTGCAGATAATGTTAGAAAAGGAGCGGCAACAAATGCCATTCAGATCGCCGAGCTGCTCATAAATGCTGATAACGGTCTATCCTGATTTTACCTGCACTTGACTCGCATATCGGGTTAAAGAATAGTTCGATTTTTAAGGAGGATTTTTATGACATTGTTTAGAGGCTCCGGGGTAGCTGTAATTACCCCTTTCAATGACAAGGGCGTAGATTTTGATAAGCTTGGAGAGCTTCTGGATTGGCATGTTGAAAGCGGTACGGATGCCATAATAATTTGCGGTACCACAGGCGAAGCTCCCACAATGACAGACGGAGAAAAGAAGGCTGCATATAAATATACTGTTGAAAAAATAGCCGGAAGAATCCCTGTTATCGCCGGTACCGGCAGCTATGATACACACCACTCCATAGAGCTGTCCAAATATGCTGAAGCGGTCGGCTGTGACGGTGTTCTGTGTGTAACGCCCTATTACAATAAAACAACGCAAAAGGGCCTGATAGCCCACTACACCGCTATCGCAGATTCCATAAGCATACCTGTTATCATATACAACGTTCCGGGCAGGACGGGGCTCAACGTCAATGCAGATACGCTTAAAACACTGTCCGGGCACAGTAATATTGCCGGTGTAAAGGAAGCCAGCGGCAACATAAGCCAGGTTGTTGAAATAGGAAGGTTCTGCGATGAAAGCTTCTGCATGTATTCAGGAAATGACGATCAGGTAGTACCCTTGCTTTCCGTTGGCGGGATAGGGGTCATCTCAGTAGTTGCAAACATAGCTCCCAAGGTTATGCATGATATGGTGATGAGCTTCCTTGAAGGCGACGCAAAACGTGCAATGGAGCTGCAGCTAAGTATAAAACCGCTGAATGACGCTCTGTTTTGTGAAGTCAATCCTATCCCGGTAAAGACAGCTATGAACCTTTTAGGCTATAATGTAGGAAACCTGAGATTACCTCTTGTAGATATGGCTGATAAAAATCTCGAGCATCTGAAAAAAGAGCTGATAAATTACGGATTTAAAATGTAGGAGGTAACCCCTTGATAAAGATACTAATGAATGGCTGCAACGGAAAAATGGGTCAGGTAATAACAAGGATAAGCAAGGAATATGATAATATCGAAGTAACCGCCGGTGTTACAAGAGACCCTTTAAGAGTGCAGAATCCTTATCCGGTTTATGGCCACATCCGGGAGGTTGCCGACAAGGTCGATGTTGTCGTAGACTTCTCCAATCCCGAAATGCTTCCGGAAGCCATAGAATATTGTATTTCACACCGGACAGCCCTCGTAGTGGGAACAACCGGGCTGTCCGATGCAGATCATGAAATGCTGAGACAAGCATCAGAAACAGTTCCCGTTTTTGTATCCGCAAACATGACCTTCGGCGTCAGCGTGATGGTCGAGCTTGTGCTGAAGGCTGCCTCTACCCTTGGTGAAGGCTATGACATAGAAATCCTTGAAAAACACCATAATGAAAAAAAGGATGCTCCCAGCGGCACAGCCATTATGCTTGCGAATGAAATAAAGAAGAACATAAACAACTCCTCAGGGTTTGTTTATGACAGGTCAAGCCTGAAGGAAAAACGCAAGCCCGGGGAGATCGGGATAATGTCCCTCAGAGGCGGGACCATTGCAGGTGAACATACGGTTTTCTTTGCAGGTAAGGATGAAATACTTGAAATAAAGCACACCGCTGTTTCCCGTGATGTTCTCGGACGGGGCGCCATAAAGGCGGTCCTCTATATTTCCACAAAAAACAAAGGAATATATAATATGAATAGTATGCTTAAGGAGTTGATTTAATGAATAGTAAATTTGATATAACTGATCCGTATAAAATAGCTGCATATATTAAAGAAGCAAAAAAAGTCACACCGGTAAAGGCTTATGTAAATGGAGACCTGAAGGGAATCCCCATGGAAGGTATAAGAGCCTACGGCTCGGACAATTTCTGGGTGCTGTTTGGCGAGCATACCGATATTGAGAAATTCCTGAATGCAAACAACGCCAGGATATCCGGATATGAATTGGAATATGACAGGAGAAATTCAGCCATACCCCTTCTGGATACCAGATATGTTGACGCAAGAATAGAGCCCGGCGCAATAATCCGGGACAGAGTTCAGATAAATAAGAATGCCGTTGTAATGATG
>JAEXXN010000423.1 GCA_023405875.1 Bacillota bacterium
GCTTGTAGGCTTGTATATGGCTGCGTCAAACTCCAGGCCTCGGAGCTTTACACGCTTTTATCAGCCGGTACAACAATTCAAGTTGGTTATATACCCCCATTTATCACTGGAATCTATATTTGGGGCATATGCTGTCAATGAACTTCTTGACCCTTTTAGTATAAAACTCCACTTCAAACAAAAAGTGAGGTACAACAAAGGGGTTCTCCTTTTTATTTCTGCTGTTCTTTATATAGTTAACATGCTTGTGGTTCAGTTTCATAAAAAACTCATTGATTGAATAGAAGGGACCCAGGACTGCTTCACCGTTTTTTGAAAATAAATAGGAGCAGGAGCAATTCATCGTTATATAATCATCCCTGGTTGCGACAATAATGCATAAATTGGTTGCGCTGGAGTAGCTCATGGAAAAAATTATTTCATCAAGGGAAGCTTTTTTCACTTCATAGGGCGATGTGACCTCCAGGGTCTTATCATCAAGCACTATTTTTAAAGTCAGGTGCTTCCTGCTTTGATAAAATCTTATCAGGTAATATGAAATGTAGCCTGCAAAAATAACGGCCAGGAAGCAGCCCGACAGCTTTGATACCGGATTGGGGTCTGTAATCATATAATTACATAAATAACCCACTACTGTTGCAAGGATAATAACTGCCAGAGGAGATAGCAGGGAATAAACATTAATACTTTTCTTTTCCCTGGTCAGATCAAATAATAAGCTTCTATTTTTGTCCGGTTCATTAGTATCCATCCGTATCCCTCCTATAAATTTAGAATATCAACAGCCTTTGTTACTTTAATTGTATGGCTTGCACTCTGTCTCTCAAAAGCATTTACTTTGACCTCAGATTATTTTATACTTATTTATAATATATGTATTGCAAAAAACTTTCCCAATAGTGTGATTGTCAAAAATAGTCGTTTTTTGCGTTAAAATAATATAGTGTGGGGTTTTATATTATTCGGGACATTAAGTGTGGGATTTATTGAAGCAGTGTGGTGTATCGGCATGACTATTTGTTTGAAAGGATCTTTTATATGATGCAAAATGAGAGTATTACACAAAAGCAGAATATAACGCAAAGATTCTCCGGGTACCAGCGTCAGACTCTTGCTATTTTGCAATTATCCACCCAGGATTTTATCAGAACCCTCAAGGAGGAATATGAAACAAATCCCCTTTTGGAGTTCCCGGATGCATATGAGTATACCGCAAAGGGTGCAAAATCCGGTTTTGAGGATATTGCAGGAAGCAGCGGACCTGACGATTACGATGTAAAGGACTATCTGCTGTCTCAGCTCAATAATAAAAAGCTTACGGCAAAAGAACGCTCGGTAAGTAAATATCTTGTGCTGTCCATTGACAGGAACGGTTATCTGGATCAGGATATCCAGGAGGTATGCAGCTATTTAAAGATATCCAGGCGCTTCCTCCTGCATATTTTACGAATACTTCGGAGCCTGGAGCCCAGCGGGATATGCGCGCGCAATCTATCGGAAAGCTTGATGCTGCAGCTTTTGCACAAGGGGGAGCGCAGGCTGACCATATATAGATTAATCAAATACCATCTTCATGATCTGGCAGCCAACAGGATACACTTTATTTCAAAGTCCTTGGGGCTGAGTCCGGGGCAGGCCGAAGAGTTCATAGACATAATAAAATCCTTGAATCCACGGCCGGGAGCCGATTCACATTCAAGGACCCCTTCGGAATATATAATACCCGAGCTTATGATCCGTTTTGAAAACGGAGAGCTTGATATGCAGTCAAATGATAAGCTGTATGTTCCACCAACCATAGCCTCCTGGTACGCAGCAAATATCGACAGCTCCCAGAAGGAAGCCTATGAATTTATGAAAGAAAACCTGAAGAGAGCCAAAGCCTTGATACGCTCCATTTCAGAGCGGCAGCAGACAATACAGAAAGTAGCAAGGTTTCTATGCAGCTATCAGCAGGAGCATCTGAAAAACACCAGCAATCCGTTACGGCCCTTGAGTATGATGCAGATAGCCGGCAGCCTGGATTTTCATGTTTCAACAATAAGCCGGGCGATACACGGAAAATATATTCAGGCACCCCACGGTACAATTGCTTTAAAAGCACTGGTAAGCCGTCATATACCCGATTCTGATAAAATATCCGCCCAATCGGTACGCCAAAGGCTGAAGCAAATAATAAACACTGAAGATAAAGCAGCTCCATACAGCGACGGAGAACTGCAAAGATTATTGAAGCAGGAGGGCATCGGCCTCAGTAAGCGTACTGTAACGAATTATCGCATCAATTTGAACATACCGGCAGCCTCGGGCAGAAAAAAGCACCGGTAGGTTTTTCAGGAATTTTTCTCTGCCACAACAACCTTTATATTTTGAGCCGCCATAGCTTCACGGGCATGCATATCCAGGCCGGAATCAGTAAACAGGTAGTTTACCTGGTCCAACCGTGCGGTAATTGTTGCACCACCCCTCATATATTTCGAGCTGTCGGCAAGCACGCACGTATTTACACTGGTTTCGATACAATTTATATAAAGATCGACAGCCGCATTTGTTGTTGAAAAGCCGTATTTTTCATCAAATCCCGACGTACCCATGAACAAATAATCTGCACGCATCGAGTTGAGGCCTTTGTTTGCAAGAAGGCCGCCAACCTCTTCCTCCTGGTAGTTATACAGCCCCCCCAAAAGAATCAAACGGACGTTGCGTGAATATTTAAGACCGTTCAATACAAGCATAGAATTGGTAACAACCGTTACATTCTTGTCCTGAATGAATTGGCACATTTCACATACAGTCGTACCCCCCAGCAATATAACGGTAGAGTAATCATGTATAATTCCGGAAGCTGCTTTTGCAATAGCTATTTTTTGTTCCTTGTTGATAGCGTTCCGGATCTGAAACTCTGTCGCCGAACCATTCACAGAAGCAGGCATAGCTCCTCCGTGCAGCCTTGTGATCTTACCGGCTTCACTCAAATTGCCGAGAACACGTCTTGCCGTACTTTCACTGACGCCGAATTCCATACAGATCTGCTGAGTCGTTGTAAAGTCATTTTTCCTGATAAAATCTAAAATTTTTGCTTTATCTACCACTGTACATACCTCCCTGTACATTTTGAATCCCACATCATTATAACATGCAGTAAAATGATTGTAAACACTCACCCATACCCAATAACAAACTGTTATCCATGACCGTTTTGTAATATCGCAATCATTATGAATGATTAAATTCATTTTTTGATTGATTTTTTTCATTTTCTAGTCTTTTGTGGTTGATATTCGTTTTTTCCTGTGCTAATATGGCATTAAAATCAAGACACGGAAAGGAGAATACTTATGTATCAAAATTTAACACCCGAAGAGCTGGATGCCGGTAGAAAAGCCTTAATGGGCGGTAATGTTGCCGGGGCTATCGATCTGATGGTAGAGAGTACCAAAGGGTCTACCGTTTACGATGTTGAAGGAAATGCATATCTCGATTGTACCTCTCAGGCCTGGTCCATGAACATCGGTTTTTCCCACCCCAAGGTTATAAAGGCTGTACAGGAACAGGCAGAGTTATTTTCCCACATCCGCACCTCCTTTGATACCGCACCCAAGCTTTTGCTTGCAAAACGGCTGGCGGAATTGGCACCCGGAAATTTAAAAAAAGTCGGTTTTACGCTTCACGGAGGAAACGCCATAGAAGGTGCCATGAAATTAGCCATGAGGAACCGTCCCGGCGCAGCGAAGTTCATAACCTTTTATGACGGTTATCACGGACGGACGTTAGCTACGATGAATATGTGCTGGCCTCACCCCAATAACGGTTTTCTTTATTTCATGAACAACTCGGTCCGCGTCCCTCAGGCCTATTGCTACCGCTGTCCCTTCAGGCGCAAATATCCCTCCTGCGGACTGGAATGCGCAAATTTCATCGAGAATAGTGTGAAAAAAGCCGTTGACGGAGAGGCAGCCGCACTTATAATGGAGCCGATACAAGGAAACGGAGGCATGATAGAATATCCTGCAGAATTTTATAAGGCTGTAAGGGAAATATGCGACAGGTATGGAATCGTACTTATCTGGGATGAAATACAAACAGGCTTCGGCAGATGCGGGACATATTTTTCAAGCGAACGGTACGGTGCAATTCCCGATATCATAGTCTTCGGAAAAGCTCTCGGCGGCGGATACCCTATCGCAGGAATGCTTGCCCGTGAAGATATGGCGCCCCTCGCACCGGGAGACCATAGCTTTACCTTTGCACACTTCCCCATAAGTATGGCAGCAGCTAATGCTACCCTGGACGTGATGGAAGAAGAAAATATCTGCGGCCAATCCATAGAAAAAGGGAATTACATTACCGGCAAGCTTCATGAAATGCAGGAGAAATATGAGATCATGGGCGATGTAAGGGGCCCGGGCTTAATGATCGGTATCGAAC
>JAEXXN010000555.1 GCA_023405875.1 Bacillota bacterium
GTGCAGTAGAGAAGGAGGTGGCTTTGTGTCAGAGGTTCTTTCGCAAAATGAAATAGACGCGCTGTTAAGCGCTCTGAATTCAGGAGAAATAGATGTACATGAGATAAAGGAAGAAAAAGAAGAGAGAAAAGTAAAAGACTATAATTTCAAGATACCGAACAAGTTTGCAAAGGACCATACGAGAACCCTTCAAATCATGCATGAGAATTTCTCCAGGCTTTTGCAGACATATCTCTCGGGTTACTTAAGGGCTTTGGTGCAGATAGAGGTTATTTCGGTTGACCAGCTGACGTATAACGAGTTCAGTAACTCTATGCCTAACCCTTCAGTGCTTGGTATTGTGGATTTTTCACCGCTCAGCGGCTCTATAATCGTTGAAATGACTCCGTCGGTTTCTTTTGCAATGATTGAGAGAGTGCTTGGAGGTGCCGGGCATGGTTTTGAAAGGGCAAGAGGCTTTACTGAAATTGAGCTGACGCTGATTGAGAAGATCATGGGGCAGATAATAAGCTTTTTCAAGGATCCTTGGAAGAATGTCATAGACCTGAAGCCAAGATTGAAAAAAATAGAGACAAATCCTCAATTTGCCCAGATTATGTCTCCAAATGAAACTGTTGCGCTTATAACCCTTAATACAAAGGTAGGCACCACTGAGGGCATGATACATATATGCATACCGCATCTGGTCATAGAACCTATAATACCAAAGCTCAGTACAAAGTTCTGGTTTTCCGGCATAAACAAGGAAATAACCGGAAGTGATCTGAAGCTGATAGAAAAGAAGATTCAAAGTACATTGCTTCCTGTACGGGTGGTACTGGGAAGCAACGATATCACAATAAGAGATTTTCTTGAATTAGGCGCCGGGGATGTGATACCGCTAAATACGGCTGAAAGTGACGATTTAAAGATTTTTGTAGGAAGCTTGCTAAAATTCCGCGGTAAACCCGGATTAAAAAAGAATAAAGTCGCAGTAAAGATTACAAAAGTAGAAAAGAAAGGGGATGAATACGATGAGTGAAATGCTGTCACAGGAAGAGATAGACGCCCTTCTTAGAGGGGATAGTGCTACAGCTTCTCAAGATAGTTCATCTTCTCACAGTCACCATGATGATCTGACCAGTGAGGAAAAGGATGCTTTGGGTGAGATAGGCAATATAAGCATGGGAACCTCAGCCACTACACTCTTTACCCTCCTGAACAACAAGGTAAGTATTACGACACCCAAGGTAACTGTAGAGACCTGGGAGGAGCTTTCAGGAGAATACAAATCTCCTTATGTTGCAGTACAGGTACATTACAAGGAAGGCCTGAAGGGCTCAAATCTTCTTATATTGAAGGAAGACGATGTAAGGATCATAACCGACCTTATGATGGGCGGGACCGGAGAAACAAAGGAAGAGCCTATAAGCGACCTTCATCTCAGCGCCATAGGTGAGGCAATGAATCAGATGATAGGTTCCTCTTCTACCTCGTTATCGACTATGTTTAACAAAAGGATCGATATTTCACCACCGCAGGCATTCATACTGTATTTCCAGAACTTCAAAGAGCTTGAACTGTTCAATCCTGATGAAAAGGTAGTTAAGATTGCCTTCAGGATGGAGGTAGGGAATATAATAGACAGTGAGATCATGCAGCTTATACCGATAGATTTTGCAAAAAATCTTGTAAGCAATCTTCTAAGCAACATAGATACCAAGGAAGAGCCGATTATAGTTGAAAAGCACAGGGAAACAAAGGCAGAGTCGGAGATACCCAGCAAACCCAGTAGTCAACCGAGACAGCCGGAAAAGCAGAACATACTGAATAACAGATATGAACAAAAAGCGGACAACATACCTGTCAGGAGAGAAGAGCAAAAGGTGGTAAATGTTCAGCCTGTTCAGTATCAGACCTTTGAAAGTGATCAATGGAGCGCAGAGAAGGAAAGTATTGAACTGATAATGGATGTACCGCTGGAAATAACTGTTGAACTGGGAAGGACCAAGAAGCTCATTAAGGATATACTTGAGTTCGGACCCGGTACTATCCTTGAACTGGACAAGCTGGCAGGAGAACCCGTGGACATAATGGTAAACGGTAAGTATATCGCAAAAGGAGAAGTAGTTGTTATTGATGAAAGCTTTGGTGTGAGAATAACTGATATAGTAAGTGCGTCAAAGCGTCTTACCAAAATACAGTGATTAATTTATTAATACATGCGAGGAGGAAGTATTCAAATGGCTAATGGGATTTTGATAGTTGATGATGCTGCTTTTATGAGGATGATGATCAAGGATGTACTGTCCAAGAATGGCTTTGAGATTTGCGGAGAGGCTGAGAATGGAGCCAAGGCTATTGAAAAATTCAAGGAATTCAATCCTGATCTTGTTATTATGGATATCACAATGCCTGAGGTTGATGGAATACAGGCTGTCAAGGAGATCAAGAAGCTGAGTGGTACAGCCAAGGTAATAATGTGCTCTGCAATGGGTCAGCAGGCAATGGTTATTGAAGCCATACAGGCAGGAGCAAAGGATTTTATAGTAAAGCCCTTCCAGGCGGAAAGAATCATTGAAGCGGTCAAGAAGGTGCTTGGCTAATAAGGAGTAGGAGGCCCAATGTCAACCTTTTCTTTTTTAACGGCAGCAATAAGACAAGCTGATACAGGAAGTACCCTATACGGAATTTTCTATTTTATATTTATGTCAGCTATTATACTTGGAGCGGCTTATTATGTTACCAAATATCTTGCCAAAAGAGGCTTCAAAGCTTCCGGAAGCAAAAATCTGAAAATTGTTGAATCAGTTTCTCTTGGAATTGATAAAAGCCTTATCCTTGTTAAAGTAGGAGAACAATATCTGCTGCTTGGAAGCACACAAAAAAGCATCAGCATGCTGGCAGAAATAGACAAGGAGAAACTGAACACAGGAAATCCAAGCGAGGTTTATGGAAATCTGGATGGAGAAAGCGTAGAAGCATATATGGCTGAGCTTAACAATGAAGATGAAAGGCCAGGTATGAATTCGGTGAAAAAGAACCTCAATAAACTTAAATCTATTGTTAGAGGTAACAAATCCGATGGTTAAAAAGAAAAGTATTTTTATAATTGCATTAATAGTAACAGCAATACTTTCAGCCGGGGTTTTGAATGCATGGTGCGATCCTCTTCCTATACCCAAAATCGGCCTTGATATTGAAGCCGCCGAAAATCCGCAGGATGTAGCTCTCAGCATGCAGATACTTTTTTTACTGACAATACTGTCGCTTGCACCGTCATTGCTGATAATGCTTACTTCATTTACAAGAATAATAATCGTATTGTCCTTTACAAGGAATGCCATAGGCACACAGTCAATGCCTCCGAACCAGGTACTTGTAGGGCTGGCGCTTTTTCTGACCTTCTTTATAATGTCACCTGTGATTACTGAAATAAATGAAACAGCCTTCACTCCGTATACAAACGGCGAAATTACACAGGAGGTTGCACTGGAAAAGGCTGTTCAGCCTGTTCGTACATTTATGTTCAAGTATACAAGAGAAAAGGATCTTGCATTGTTCTTAAAGCTGGGGCAGGTAAATCAACCACTGGCTAAGAATGATATACCAACCTCTACGCTTATACCTGCATTTATTATAAGCGAGCTTAAAACAGCCTTTGAGATTGGTTTTTTCTTATATATACCGTTTTTGATGATAGATATGGTCGTGGCCAGTACCCTTATGTCGATGGGTATGATGATGCTGCCTCCTATTATGATATCAATGCCTTTTAAAATATTGCTTTTTGTAATGGTTGACGGATGGAATCTTATAATCAGGTCTCTAATCATGGGATTTAGATAATTGGGGTGTTGGATATGAATCAAGGTGTTGTAATTGATGTGGCACAGGAAGCAATAAAGGTAGTATTGATGATTTCTGCACCTATACTTGGGCTGGGGCTTCTTGTAGGCCTTATTGTAAGCATAATACAGGCGACAACGCAGATTCAGGAGGCCACTTTGTCGTTTATACCGAAGATTGTGGCTATTGCACTTACCCTCCTTGTATTCGGCCCATGGATGATGAACATAATGTATGAATTTACCGTAAACCTGTTTGAGAATATCCCTATGTATATTAAGTGATTATGGATAATTTTAGTGTTGTACTTATTGATAGATTTATAATATTGCTTCTTGTTTTTGTAAGGATGTCGTCAATATTTGTAATAACCCCCGTATTTGGAAGAAGCGAGCTTCCCGCATACCTGAAAATCGGACTTGCTTTCTTTTGCTCGTATATGCTTGTGCCGCTGCTGGGAGCAGCCCAGGTGGATTATACCAACCTCCTGAGCTTTGCGGTCATTGTGGCTAAGGAGTTTTTAGTCGGGCTCATTATAGGGTATGTAAGCTTCCTGGTATTTTCAGCCTTGTATATAGCGGGCCAGTTCATAGACATACAGATCGGCTTCGGGATGGTACACGTTCTGGATCCGACAATGAACACACAGGTACCTCTTACAGGAAACTTTATTTATATACTTACAATGATGCTGCTGCTGGCGATGGATGGACACCATGTATTGCTCTCAGCCCTGTTTAAGAGCTACAGCATACTTCCGATCAACGGCTTTCAATTTACCGAGGCTATGGTAAACAATATAGGAACAATCTTTGCGGACGTTTTCCTTATAGGCTTCAAGATCAGTATCCCGATATTGGCAGCAATTCTGGTTGCGGAGGTTGCACTGGGGATATTGTCCAGGACTGTTCCTCAAATGAATGTATTTGTAGTAGGCATTCCGTTGAAGATCGGTATCGGGCTCGTTACCCTGTATCTGATGCTTCCTATATTCATACAGATAATGACTTTTGTCTTTGACAAGATGTATGGCTATATCTACTTAATAATAAGGAGTATGGCTAAAGGATGATGGAATTCACTCATTTTAAGATAAACCTGCAGCTTTTCGGAGAGAAAACCGAACCGGCAACTCCCAAGAGAAGGCATGAAATGCGGCAGAAGGGGCAGATTCCAAGAAGTAAGGAATTGGTAACAGCCATTTTGCTGCTGGCTTCGTTCTTTAGTATGAAGATGCTTTCAAAGTACATGTTTGCAGACCTGGTTGTAGCAATGAGGCAGTTTTTGAGCTTTCCAAAGGATATAGACTCAAAGTTTACCATCGCAAATATCATGGAAATATTCATTCAATGTGCATTTATAATGGCAAAGGTGCTTGCACCGATACTGCTCATTATTGCACTGGTAATAATA
>JAEXXN010000561.1 GCA_023405875.1 Bacillota bacterium
GTAGTCCTGCAGCTTATAATAAGCTCCTGCAAAAGCCTTTTGGTGCGAGGGGATATGCTTTCAGGCACCTGCAGATAAGCCTCGTAGCCTGCTGTCACAGCCTCGCTGCCGCTTTCATAGCTTATTCGCAGGTCTGAACCTTTGGCAGTCTTGAAGTTTTCAATACCTGTGCTGCTGATGTAATACTTTACTGTATAAGGTTCGCTGACTGTCTCCTTACCCATGAGCATAAAAACATGGAAGGGGTTATACATGACCTTTCCGTTCTTTGCACTGATGCCCACGGTGTTGCCGGGTGAAAAAAGTGTTGAAGTGGCAAGTCCATAATGATATATCGACATTTTTGCTATCTCGGGTTTTTTACTTGTGCTGCCGGTCATACTGAAATTAAAATCGGGGGTAGTTGCCGGCAGCGCTTCAATACCCAGCATGGAATAGTTATTAACACTGGTGCTCCAGCTGTGGCCGTCATAGTAATCCTTGACAGAGCCCCTGAGATAAGCGGGACGGTCAGCTTTTACCCTGAGTGAGATCAGGGTGTCCAATTGTATGGGGCCGCCCAGCCTTCCGTCATGAGAGCCGTAGCCGGTATTGGCCAGATCAAAAACAGATTTTCTGCTCCCATTAACAAGCCGTGCTTCATTTATCGCATAATCACTTCTCAATTGAACTATGCTCTTGGATCCAAACAGGTGTATTGTCGCAGAAACCAGAAAAGTAATTGAAAAAGCTGCAAAAAGCGTGTACAGCAATATTTTATAAAAGGTTACATTTACTTTCATATTAGTTTTTTCACATATGCCTGTTATTTCCCGGTACCTGCAGAAGCTGTAGAACAAAAGGCTCAGTATAATATACCGGGGGACATGAGCGGCCAAAAGCTTGTCGAGTCCGTTATTCCAGAAGGAGAACATAAATACTGAAAACAATAATATGGATAGCTCTGATCTGCCTTTTCCTGAAAGAAAAAATGCCGTTGCTGTGATTGCAGGCACAAGCACAATAAGAAACGGCAGGAACTGATGGAAATATGTCTCACTTTCATTGTATATACCGAAGTTTATACCGGAGAAGTTCTGAATGATATATATATCCCATAAAGGCAAAAGGCGCTTAAGGTTGAACAGAAGCACCAGGGCAGAAAATGCAAAGAAAAAGGCGGCAGGCCGGACAAGGGCTTTTGCGGAGATAATGGAATACAGCTTGTATAAAAGCATTCCGGTCATAAACAGTATGAAAATATGGGTATAACTGAAATCTTTTATTCTATAACAGGAAACCATTGCCTTGCATAATAGCATTACATAGGCAAAAATGAAGAATATATGAAAATTCCGATATAGAAAGCCGGATGCCTTTGAGCTCGTCTGCACCATATTTTTCCCTCCCGCTAATGTTCTATATAATCACTGAAGTGGCTGCATTCTATCTGGGCACTTCTCAAAAGCGAGCAATACTCCTGCCGGGACCTGCCGTCAATACAGTAGAATACAGATATTGAATACCCGGAGCCGCCCATTTTCAACAAGGCTTCGGTCAAGGAGGAATCCAATTCAGATACTACTATTGCAATTTTGTTCATTCTATGGAGACGGAAGGAGTTTTCATATATATACTGGTAAAGCTCAATAACTCCGTCACTTTTCTGAGAGACTACGTAGTCCAGGAACCTGTTGAAGCCCGGATTGTCATCCAGTTCAAAGTACCTGCCGGGAGAGGTGTTGAGAAAGACCTTGATGCTGAGATTTTTTTTAATTATCTGGTTTATGATTGAAGAAGAAAAGTCTATGATGCTTTCTTCAATAACTCCTGTATTGTCAAAGGAATAGTTTTTTTCATTCATGTCAACAAAAAGCACGATTTCTTCGCCTGAAATGGTATCCAGATTCTTTACATACAGGTCATCCTTCTTGGCGCTAAGCTTCCAATGAACCTTCCTCAGGCTGTCGCCTTCCCGGTATTTCCTGACATCTCTTATTGTATGCTGATCTTCACTTGAGCTTGATAGGTCGGCAGTTTCATGATACATATCGATACCCCCCAGGGTAAGGGGAGCTATACTATGTATCCGGGGATATACCTTTATGCTGATTCCCGTATTTACACTTTCCTCCATACAGGTAACCTGGAACAGATCTGATACCTTGATATAAATGTTATTCAGGTTGTGCAGTCCTCTTTGATTGAACCGAAGCTCATTTTCTATCCAGATGTTCTCATCCCAGGTGGTATTCCTCAAATATCCCGGATAGCTGCTTCTTGAAGCAGTAAAAGCATCACTGCGGATTTCAATGTAAGGTACCGGAAGGGGAGCATCGAAATTCAGCTTGGTAAGTACATTGGTTGAAGCACCGGCAATAAGCACGTTTTCACTGCAGGTCACTTCAACGTCAAAGGATTTTCTTATTGTCCTTATATAAAGAAAAGAGCAAAGGAGAACAATAAACAGGGTATAGAAAATATAGAAGGGTAGATTACCGCCAAAAAGCAATGAAAACAAAAAAGTACCCGCGGTAAGAATTATGAAGCTGCGTTTCACCCTAATCATTGGTGTAAACTCTCGGAGCATAAGTTTTATCAAGTATCTCGCTGATTATTTTTTCACCGTCAAGTCCGTTGGCACGGCCAAGGGAGGATAAGGTTATCCGGTGGCTCAATACGGCAGCGGCATTTGATTTTACGTCCTCGGGTATGACGAAATCCCTGTTGTCTATGAATGCACCTGCCTGCGCAATCCTGAGCAGGGACATTGATGCCCTGGTACTGGCGCCCAAGGCTATGTGTTTATTGTACCTTGTGGCATTGGCAATTCTGACTATGTATTCTGTAATGGATCTGGAGACTCTGATTTTCTTTACCAGGTTTTGAATTTCAACTATCGCATCGGCATCAGCCACTTTGCAGATATCCTTCATAGGCTCTCCCTTGCTGTAGGTCTGCAGGATCTCTGATTCACTTTTTTCATTTGCATAGCCTATGCGGGTCTTTATCATAAACCTGTCAAGCTGTGCTTCCGGCAGGTTGAAGGTTCCCTGGTATTCTACAGGGTTCTGTGTCGCAAGAACAATAAAGGGCTTTTGCATGTAGTAAGTATTGTTCCCCTCCGACACCTGGCTTTCCTCCATAACCTCCAGAAGGGCGGACTGGGTTTTGGGCGAGGTACGGTTTATTTCATCGGCAAGCAGGATATTCGCAAATACAGGCCCCTTTTTGAATTCAAAAGACCCTGTATTCTTGTTATAAATTGAGACTCCAAGTATATCTGAAGGAAGCAGGTCCGGGGTAAATTGTATCCTGCTGTAAGTGAGGTCCAATGATTTGGAAAGCGCCTTAACAAGGGTAGTCTTGCCCACTCCGGGGACATCCTCTATAAGTATATGGCCTCCGGCGAAGATACCCTTCAGTATCTGGTACAATTCAGGGGTTTTCCCTATAATGACCTTTTCGATATTCGATACTATTGCTTTGATTGTCTCATGGCTGCTCATAAACTCACCTCCGTAAAATAAAAGTCAAATAATTAACATTATACCATATTCAAGTAATTATGGAAAATGGCAATAGCAGAAAGAGCTTATTCCTGTGTCCCATTTATCGCTCCAGCCGAAGCATACTTCCAAAATGTGTCAGCACGGAAAAAGCATAGGTTCAGGGACTAGCCACAGTCCGGAACCTACGCTTTTTTCATTTACTTGACTGACGCTTCTCGGTAAAATCCTTAAAGCGAGTATATCTTGAAAGTAACTTAAGGATTTTATTTTAGTTTTGCTTCATTAATATTGAAAATCATTTAATTACTTAATTGAACAATAGTTAAAGAGCGATTCAAATAACCTAAAATGGGAAAACTCGTACTAATACTTACGCCTACTTCATCTCCTGCTGTTAAGGAGGCTTGAACGGCAAACGTTGAACTACTTCTATTGGATATCTTAAAAAAAGTAGTAGTA
>JAEXXN010000597.1 GCA_023405875.1 Bacillota bacterium
GTTTGCCTTCCGTCAAAACAGAATTATGTTCTGCCAGTTTTTCCAGGCTGTCAATATTTATAACAAGCTGCTCAAAGTTCTCCCGAAGCTCCCTTGCTACCATTACATCCCTGAACCACACCTGGGAAAACTCCAGGAAGCTTTCTGCGGCTTCCTTTGTTTCAACAACAGCCGATACCTGGAGCTGGGCTTCACTCCAGTTCCCTTTCAAGGCCTTTTCCAGAACATCAATATAAAATTTGCCGGCAGAGAGACCCTCCCTGTTCTGAAGCAGCTCCAGGGCTGTCCCCATTATCCCCTTTGAATATCTTACTGCTGCCTCAATAGCTTCTGATGGAAAATCATATCTTTCTTTTATAAAGACCTTCATCTCCTCCAGTGGCACAGGCTTGAACTGATATAGCTGGCACCTGGAAATTATTGTGGGCAGCAATGAATTATGATTATCTGCCAGCAGCATAAATACAGTATTCTCAGGAGGCTCCTCCAGGGTCTTCAGGAATGCATCCTGTGCATCCTGGGTCATCTTCTCGGCATTTTCCATAATAACCACCTTGTAGCCGCTCTCAAAGGGCTTTTTAGCCGTATCGCTCACTATCTGACGTATTTGCCTGATTTTTATGCTCATACCGGTGGGCTTGACTATTTCAATGTTAGGGTGGTTTCCTGTCTGCACCCTGACACAGGAGCTGCAACTGCCGCACGGTCTTTCGCCCGCTGCTCCGGTACAGTTTGCAGCCATGGAAAAAATAAAGGCCATGAGCTTCTTTCCACAGCCTTTAGGTCCGCTGAAAATATATCCGTTTGATATCATATTATTTTTTACTGCGTTTCTCAGACTCTCAACTATTATCCTTTGACCTGCAATATCATTAAAGCCCATTATCGCTTCTCTCCTTAGCACTATCCAAAACTGCCGGTAGCTACATGTACATATCGAACAGCATTCCTTTTATGCTTCCTATGCTTTCCAGTATCTTTATATTATCCTTTTCTTCCTTGAGGAATTCGCGGCTGAGCTCCTCGACCTTAGAATTGACCTTTTTCACAAGAGCATATACCTTGTGCCTTCCTCGCCTGTCAAAGTGACTCTGTTTGGAGAATTTGAGCGAATTATTAACTACCTCATCAAGAAATTCTGTAATGAGCTTCTTATAGTTTTTCAATTCCCTGATATCCATACTCCTGCCCAGGTTCTCCCCCTGCTTTTCTATATCGCTCATCAGCCTGTTCAGGCGGCTGTTCAGGTCCTGCTCTTCGGTCCTTTTCAGTGTATCCCCGAAGCTTGCCCTTCCGCTTGTGACATCCGCTCTCCTGTCTTCCCTCGCAACAGCGCTGGCAATGGAAGAAGGCTGGCTTTTAACCTCTGATATTTTCATAATGGTTCTCCCCTAAACCTTTTCAAACCTGTCGATATCGACAACAAATATTGTAGCTCCGCCGACCATTACATCAATGGGATATGGAATAAAAACTCCTGCCGAGCCTGTGGGAGGTATGGGCGTTGTGAATACCTGCTTCCTGCTTTTGCAGATATCCTTTATCATTGCTATTACCATATCCACCCTCTCTTTGTCCACACCTATCAGCAATGTAGTATTTCCTTCCCTCAGGAAGCCGCCTGTCGATGCAAGCTTTGTACTGCTGACTTTTTCCTTGACCAACCTCTCAACCAACTCATCGACATCGTCATCCTGCACAACTGCTATTACAAGCTTCATATCACATACCTCCTTATTTTTATTATTTTATCACACATATCTTTTTAAGCTTTGTATCGGAAGCTCCGTTGAGCTTCAGCCCTTGTTCCGCACATGCCCTGAGATAATCATAAGCTTCGGCGGTGATCCTTTCTCCAGGCATCAGAACAGGTATACCCGGAGGATACGGTATTATCATCTCTCCGCATATCCTTCCTATACTCTCCTCAGCCTCCACATGTTCTTTTTCACAGTATACCGCTTCCCAGGGCATAATGCAAAGCTCCGGAGCTTTCAAAACAACCTTTGCTGACTTTGCTGCCGTTTCATTGCCTGACCGGGAGGCTGCAATCTCCTTCAACGCCTTTACAAGCCTCTCATAATCACTGCGATCGTTTCCGATTGTGGTTATAGCTACTATATTATATAAATCGGACATTTCCACCTGTATCTTGAAGTCCCTTCTAAGAATCGCCTCCGCCTTTGCACCGCTTATTCCCAAAGCTCCAAAATTCACCGTTATCCTCGTAGGGTCCAGATCGGCAACTCCCATGCTGCCTATTCGGTCCGGGCTTAAGCAGTAAAGCCCCGGAATACTGTTTATCTCATTTCTCGCCCAATTACTGCAGTCTATTATGTCTTCCAACAGCTCCCTGCCCTTTTCCTGCATAATGTACCTTGCACTGTCCAGCGCTGCCAGAATAATATGCGAAGGGCTTGTTGTCTGAGTAAGCTGCAGGAAAAGCTTCAGCCTTTCAATACTTATCCTCCCGTGCCTTACATGAAGCATAGACCCTTGTGTCATAGCCGGAAGCGTCTTGTGTATACTCTGAGCCGTCATATCCGCCCCTGCCGACAGCGCATTGACCGGAAGGCGTTCATTGAAGGCAAAATGGGAGCCGTGGGCTTCATCCACCAGCAGGACGGCCTTCCTCCTGTGAACGATCTCTGCAATTCTTTCAAG
Source organism: Bacillota bacterium (assembly GCA_023405875.1). Lineage (GTDB taxonomy): Bacteria > Bacillota > Clostridia > Lutisporales > Lutisporaceae > BRH-c25. Next base: position 2,665 of record JAEXXN010000597.1, read on the forward strand.
GTCGGAACATGTCCCATAATAGCTTGGGTTTGTAATAACCACTGCCTTTGCGTCCTTATGCTTTTCCAATGTATATTCCACCGTCTCCGGTTTTATACCCATTGCTATTCCCAGCTCTTCATCAATTTCCGGATCAATATAGACCGGTATCAATCTGCCCAGTATTACCGCACCGTAAACCGACCTGTGGCAATTCCTCGGTATTATTATCTTTTCCCCCGGCTCTGCTGCTGTCATTATCATAGCATATATCCCACAGGTTGTACCGTTGACCAGGAAAAATGATTCATCCGCGCCAAAAGCAGCGGCAGCCAATTTCTGTGCTGAAAGGATCGCAGACTCCGGGCTGTGCAGGTTGTCTATCCCTGGTACTTCAGTAGTATCCAGGGCAGGCAGATCTCCGGTAAAAAAATCAAAGTCTGCTTTTTTATAAGCATTCCCTTTCTTATGCCCCGGCATATGAAAGGATACAGCTTCCTCATCCCTGTATTCCATCAGTGATTTCAGTATTGGTATGTTATCTGCATTCATAAGCTACCTCAAGCATTCCGGTTCAGTAATTATGCCACAGCTCTCATAAACAGTCTTAAGGTCGTTGATTGTTATAGGCCTGTTTCTGTTTCTAATGTATACTTTTAATACTATTGGCTATTATTAACTATAATTATACTAATAAATGCAGCTACAATAAAGAAAAAAGTAATATATCCAATAATCTGTTCGGATACTCCATAATAACCGATCAACCATCGGCATATCCTAAAATTATATCAGAAGGTTCGATATTGTTTGATTATTGGCCATGCTTTATATATAATAAAATTAGCTACAAATTGTTGATAGCAGCATATTAAGAAGTATAGAGCCTTTTTGCAGCAACTTACATAAAATATGATATTGGGAGTGGTGCTATGCTCCGGCCGGAGATAGAGAAATATTCGCATATAATACTGAGAACATTGGCATATTTAACAATAGCATTGATTGCATATTTTTCGATCAATCTTTTGTTACTATATTTCAAACCTTTTGTTGTAGCTTTTGTCCTTGCCCTGATAATCGAGCCTATAGTACGGCTGTTTCAGAAGTTCAAGCTTAATCGGGGCATTTCGGTAATGCTGTCAATGATATTATTCATTGGCGGACTTATTGCTTTTTCAACCTTTGCAATTACCCGGATGGTATATGAGCTTATAAAGCTGTATGACAGGCTTCCGAACTATTATGAAGAGCTTTACAGCTTTATTGCCAATGTAATCCAGGAGATTACCGCTTTGTACCTTCAGCTTCCGCCTGAGGTGCTCAATATCCTTCAGGATGTGCTGAGGACTGTGTTTCAGAAGCTCACGACCTTCCTGAGCAGTACTACGACATTTTTAATAGACATAATAACAAAGCTTCCGACTACCTTCATATTCTTCATAATAACCCTTATAGCAACCTTTTTCCTTACAAAGGATAAGTACATCATAAAGGATTTCATTTTCAGGCAGCTTCCTCCAAGCTGGGGAAGCAAGCTGATATCCCTCAAGACCGACCTGTTTATGGCGCTGTTTGGCTTCCTGAAGGCCGAGTTTATAATACTTAGTATAACCTTCACCGAATCCTTTATAGGCTTGAGCATTATAGGTATTGACTATGCATTTACCCTTGCCCTGATCATTGCTATATTTGACATACTTCCCGTGCTTGGAACCGGAGGTATTTACGTACCCTGGGCCATAGTAAATCTTATAAGAGGAAATTATGTACTGGGAATCTCACTTCTTGTCTTATATGGAGTAATAACAGTGGTGCGCTATATGATAGAACCCAAAATAGTAGGCCAGCAGCTTGGAATACATCCTGTAGTAACTCTTATGTCAATGTTTGCAGGTATGAAGCTTATAGGCGCTGCAGGGCTCATCCTGGGCCCGACGGCAGTAGTTACCCTTAAGGCCTGCCAGCATGCCGGAATAATTCCGAAGTTTAAATGAAAAAGACTTCCATTGAAGCATTTTAACAACCAAGGAAGCCCTTTGAAGCTTATTTACGCTATATAAAAAACCGCAAATGCGGTTTTTTTATTTAAGATATTTTGCTGGTTTCTATTTCATAATCTCTGGAAATCGGAAGCTCTATTACAAAAGTGGCGCCCCCATCGAGATTATTAAAGGCAAACAGCCTTCCCTTGTGATTTTCGATTATTTTATGCGATATTGCAAGTCCTAACCCTGAACCATTATCTTTTGTAGTAAAAAACGGTTCAAATATCTTATCAAGATGCTCCGGCTTTATCCCGCTGCCATTATCCTTAAACTCCATCCTGAGTAGATCATTGATCTGGTCATGCCATATGCTTATATTTATCCTCCCTTTTTCGGGCAAGGCATCTATTCCATTCTGAACTATATTCACGATCACCTGCTTGATGTTCTCACCGTCTGCGTTGATGAGCGGGAGCTGCTTCTGCATATCCAAATATATTACAATGGCTTTGCTCTCCGCATAGCTTTCAAGCAGCGGTACGACTTCCTCAACCAGGTTGTTCAATACCACCTTCTCCAGCTTGGGCTCATCCTGTGTAAGTGTAAGAAATCTGCGCAGCAAAGCATTTATCCGCTCTATCTCGCTTGTTATTACCTCATAATACTTATTGTCCTCAAGACAATACTTTTTCCCCATTACCTGAAACAGACCCTTGATCGAACAAATAGGATTTTTTATTTCATGGGCCAGCTCCGCCGCTATTTGTCCCGCATTGGCCAGCTTTTCCGAACGGATGAGCTGCTGCTCGAGCCTTTTCTCATAGGTGCAGTCATGTACTATCGCCAGAACTCCAAACATCCTTTTATACTTGTTTCTGAGCAAGTATGTGGACATCGAAATATATAGCAGCTCTCC
>JAEXXN010000093.1 GCA_023405875.1 Bacillota bacterium
TTTGTAGCAGAATGGCTGGAGCAAAATAAAGGACCGGACGGCTTATGGGATATGGGTCCGACAGTCAAGGACGGTGTTCATTTTCCCTTATCAGACTCATGGAGGTCTGTTGAGAAACGGAAGCAGGATTGTACCTACAGGATAACAAGGCTGCTCAGGAATATAGGAGCCGAAAACTAAGGAAGACAATATACGGCTTTGAGGTAATATAAATGCGGGAGGAGTAATCGTGAATATATATGAGACCGGCAGACTGGTTTATATTGAATACAGTGCATGTAAATAAAGAAAGCGCCGTTATAGCGCTGTTTATACAGGTTTTCTCTTAAGCTTTCTTACTTCTGCCTCATGCTCTCCGTACATTTCAAGAAGGGATTTTTGTGTTTCCACTATTTCCTTGAAGCCGTTTTTCATTTGAGCTGAGAGCTCGGCAATCTGGTGGTTGAGATTATCAATATCTGCTTTATGGAATTCAGAAGCTTTCTGGAGAGAGGATAGTATACCGCTGTGCTCACGCAGTTGGATACTCATAAGCTCCTGGCTGTGCTTCAGCTCATCCAGGTCCTTAAGTTTGGAATTAGTGAGCTCCTGGCTGCGCTTTAGTTCATCCAGATCGTTGAGTTTGGTATTTATAAGCTGCTGATTACGCTTCAGTTCATCGAGGCCATTAAGCCTGGTGTTCATAAGCTCTTGGTTGCGCTTCAGTTCATCGAGATCATTAAGTCTGGTGCTCATAAGCTTCTGGTTATGCTTCAGTTCATCGAGATCATTAAGTCTGGTAGTCATAAGCTCTTGGTTGCGCTTTAGCTCATCCAGGTCGTTAAGTCTGACATTTGTGAGCTCTTGGTTACGCTTCAGCTCATCCAGGTCGTTAAGTCTGGTATTTATAAGCGTCTGGTTATACTTCAGTTCATCAAGGTCATTTAGTCTGGAATTAGTAAGCTCTTGGTTGCGTTTCAGCTCATCCAGGTCGTTAAGTCTGACATTTGTAAGCTCCTGGTTGCGCTTCAGCTCATCGAGGTCATTGAGCCTGGAATTAGTAAGCTCCTGACTGCGCTTCAGTTCATCCAGATCGTTAAGCTTGACACTTGTAACTGCCTGGCTGCTCTTTATTTCTTTTAGTTCTTCAAGAATCTTATTTAAAAGCTCATCCATTTTATACACCTCTTTGTTATTATATTATAAAGAAAGAATTATATCAAATAAAATTTGTAATAATTTGGAAGTGTTACAGGCTGTATCTGCATTTATAAGAAGAAAAGCCATGGGATGCAGTCAATCAAGAAAGTCATGGGAGAAGGGGAGAGAGCAAAAATGATTATCAGAAGGGAAAAACCGGAAGAGTTTTCTGCAATATATGATTTAGTTAAGGCTGCATTTCAAACAGCCAGGGTTTCAGATGGTAAAGAGCAGGATTTTGTCAATCAGCTGCGCAGCAGCGGAAATTATATACCGGAATTGGCTCTGGTTGCTGAAGAAAACGGTAAGCTGATCGGGCATATAATGTTAACAAAGACCTATATTTCTAACAATGGCAATAGCCTCGAAACACTGCTTTTAGCGCCTGTTTCAGTTGCTTTGGAGTACAGGGGCAGGGGCATAGGCTCCCATTTGATAAAGGAAAGCTTCAGACTGGCAAAAGAACAGGGATATACCTCTGTGGTCCTTGTTGGTGATCCTGCATATTACAGGAGATTTGGGTTTAAACCTTTGATTGATTTTGGGATTAAAAATATAAATGATATTCCTGATGAATATGTTATGGTGTGTGAATTGGTGCCGGATATATTGCATGGAATTAACGGGACAATTGATTTTGAAACGGCAGATATTCAATGACAGTGGGGATTGCTGATATTGACTTTTTCCAATGTAGATCAATATAACGAGGCAAAAGATGTACCCTGCTTCTATAAGCGGATGGTATCGCTTAATTTATATTTACCGGGAGGTGAGTATATCTACCGCCTCGTTGGAACCCTCGGGTAGGTTTTTGCAGGTGTACAAAACCCCCTCATTAAAATCTTGTTATAATAAATTCATTTATAAATTTACTATGAGGTGATGAAGAATGAAATCAATACTTTGCATTGCTTTTGCTCCATGCAGGGTCTGATAAAGGACGGAAAGTGCATGGAGCGGTAGACCTACCGTCCGAGATTGGGCTTTGCATTTCTTAAATCAAATTTTGAATTAAGGAGCAAAGTCATGATACAATTAAAAAAACTACTCAAATTACGTTATTTTTTGATTCTTTGGAGCAGCCAGGGAATTTCTTGTCTTGGCAGTTCTATGTCCGCTTTTGCGCTTGTCATCTGGGTGTACAGGCAGCAGGGTACAGCATCAAGTATAGCCTGGCTGGCAGTTTGTACTTATCTGCCGTCAATTTTATTCTGCTTTGTGGCTGGGACACTGGCCGACAAATGGAACAAAAAGAAAATTATGCTGACAAGTGATTTTATTGCGGCATTAGGAACCTTGACGGTATTGGTACTGCTTAACACATCAAACCTGAGGATATGGCATTTATATATAATCAACACGATTCTCAGCTTTATGAATGCATTTCAGAATCCTGCCGCATATGTGGCGATAACTCTTATTGCACCAAAGGAGCATTATGTAAGAATCAGCGGGCTGCAGGCCTTTTCCAATTCACTGGTCACAATCCTGACTCCTGCACTTGCAGCGGCGCTTCTTGCTTTTGGCGGGCTATATACGGTTCTGATTATAGATTTAGTCTCTTTTGCAATTGCATTTATTGCATTGCTGTTATTCGTAAAAATACCTGCTGTGGCCGGGAACAGTAACGTCAGGAGAGAGTCCTTTTTCAAGAGTTGTACAGCCGGATTGAGTTTTTTAAAAGCGCATGTACCCATATGGAAGCTGATATTGTTCTTCTCATTTATCAACCTTCTGGCTTCCATGGGGGGAAACGGTATAATGCCGGCTATGATACTTGCAAGGACAGGGGAAGATCAGACAGCACTTGGAATGGTATCTTCCTCAATAGGCTTGGGTGCTCTTACCGGAAGTATTTTAGTGACAGCAGCAAAGCCTGCCAGGAATAAAACCAAGGTGATTTTCCTTTCCTGCGCCATTTCATTTTTGTTGTGTGATTTTCTATGGGGTGTGGGGCGGAATGTGACTATCTGGATGTTTGCTGCTTTTGCAGGAAATCTGCCGCTGCCATTCCTGAATGCAAACTTTACCACAATAATGCGTACAAAAGTACCTGTTGAAATGCAGGGCCGGGTTTTTTCAACCCGTGACACCTTTCAATATATTACCATACCGATAGGGCTCTTGCTAGGAGGGCTTCTGTCAGATC
>JAEXXN010000606.1 GCA_023405875.1 Bacillota bacterium
GAGCTATGGCAATATGGACAAAAATGACCGGTTGCTTGCAGATAGCTTAAAGGGTAAGGGCTTTACAAAAGGACATTTTTACAGGGGTGTCGAGTAAAAAAAGGAGAGATTGATGGTGGAAAATAATATAAGGGTGCTGCTGATCGAGGATGAAGACAAGATGAGAGAGCTGATCAAGATAGCATTCAAGAAGGAAAACTTCGAAACCATAGAGGCTGTTAATGGGAAACAGGGTCTGAATCTTTTCAGAGCAAATCAGGTGGATATTGTTATATTGGATATTATGCTGCCTGAAATTGACGGATGGACCGTTTGCCGGGAAATAAGAAGGTTGTCCAATGTGCCGATCATACTTCTTACAGCAAGAGGTGAAGAGTTTGACAAGCTTTTCGGCTTTGAGCTGGGTGCCGATGATTATATTGTTAAGCCATTCAGTCCCAAGGAGCTTATAGCGAGAGTAAAAGCCCTGCTTAGAAGGTCTGAGATAAAGACCAACGATTCAGCTTCATATTTCCAGACAGGCGACATCATAATAAACAGGCTTTCCAGAGAAGTGACAATAAACGGGAATCAGATAAGCCTCACCAATAAAGAGTATGAACTGTTGTATTTCCTGGCTACCAACCCCAAGATAGTGTTCACCAGAGAGCAGCTGTTGCTGAAGGTCTGGGGCTATGAGCAATATGGAGATCCCAGAACGGTAGACACACATATAAAGAAGATCAGGGAAAAACTTGGGGAATACAGCAGCTATATAAGCACAATGTGGGGGGTCGGCTACAAGCTTGAGGTGCACAAATGAGAAGCCGTGGGATATCCTTTAAGCTCTGGGCGTCTATCATAGCGATGACAATGGCTCTGCTTGTATTTATACTGATATTTCAAACAGAGTTTTTGTATGATTTTTACTATCAGCAGGAGAAGGAACAGCTTGAAAAGGATTGTATAAGGCTTTCAAGCTATGTTGCCAGAGGCCAGTACAGCTTTACCATACCATACTACAGCGTGATGCGAAGGGTAAACGATATAATAATCGTTACCGACAGGAACGGGAAGATAACCTATGTGGAAGGGACCAACGTATATAAGCTGGGCGATAATTTCGGGCTGAAGCATATAGGAAAGATCCTTAACGGGGAAAATGTATATGAAAAGAATAAAATGATAAGGAATCCCTATTCTGTCTGGCCCAAGGAAATGGACGCGCTCCTGGTGGGCGTACCCGTGAGGCAGTTGTCTGCCTATACCCAGGGAAACAGGCAGCTTATGGGTGAAACCTACAGTGAAGCTGCTGCAAAAAAACCTGAAATAAGTGAAGTCATATATCTGATAACAACTCTGGAGTATATGCAGACTACAATTGACGCAATCAGAAACCAGTTTATTTATATTTTTATCATTTCAATAATCCTGGCGTCAGCGATGTCCTATTTTCTCTCCCAGAGCTTTTCCAAACCCTTGAAGAGGATAAACAATGCTGCCATGGAAATATCCAGGGGTAATTATGATACCAAAATAAACCTGCGCTCAAGCAGGGAAATAATTGAGCTTGGTGAAACCATGAACAGCCTTGCGAAACAGCTTTCGAGAGTAGAGCAGATAAGAAGGGAATTCATAGCCAACGTATCCCATGAGATAAGGACTCCCTTAAGCTATCTTCAGGGGTATTCCGAGGTGCTTATTGACGGCCTTGCGGAATCAGAGGAAGACAGGCAGAAATACCTGGGAATTATTATGGAGGAGACTGTAAGGCTTAAGACAATGGTAAACGAGATATTGCAGCTTTCTCAGATAGAAGCCGGGCATATCCAGCTTCAGCAGAAGCCCTTCAGTATGGAAGCCATGGTAAGGAGAACTATCGACAAGCTGCTGCCCTATGCATCCAAGAGAAGGATTTCAATAAAGTTTATGAATATGTCGGGGGATGTCCTGACCTGCTTTGGCGATGAAAACAGGATAAAACAGGTGCTTATCAATCTGATGAGCAATGCGGTCAAGCATTCCTATGATGATGGAAATATACTTATAAACGCTTACAGACAGGGTGAGAATATATATGTGAGCATAAAGGATTTCGGTGAAGGAATACCTGAAGAGGACCTGCCCTTTATATGGGATAGGTTCTATACGGTTGATAAGAGCAATTCAGAAAGCAGCACCGGCCTCGGACTGGCTATTGCAAAGAACATTATGGACGCTCACGGCTGTGAGATCACTGTCAGCAGTGTCTATGGAGAAGGCTCTGAATTCGGCTTCTATCTTCCAGCTTATAATGAGAACTAAAAGTATGAGTTTTAAATATGAATTAAGTTTTAAATAACAGGCCGGACTTGGCAGGCATAAACTTGTTGCCTGTTGCCCATAGCCCATTGCCTGCAAGGATTTGAGGTGAACATATTGAACGAGAAAGCATTAAGAGTTTTGGAATACAATAAGATAATCGATATGCTGTGTGAAAGCACTGTATCCGGAATGGGAAGGGACATAGCTTCAGATCTGAAGCCTTCGACAGATATACATGAGATAAAGGAGCTGCTGCAGGAGACTACAGAGGCCGTTAACCTGCTGTTGAAGAAGGGGAATATTCCGATCGGAGGCGTGCAGGATATAAGGGTCGCTCTGAAAAAGGTAAAGCTGAGCTCCACCCTGGACCCGGGAGAGCTGCTCAAAGTCGCCGATACCCTGAGGGCTGCGCGAAGGATTAAGTCCTTCATGCATGATGACAGGGGAGAAGAGAGCTTCCCAATAATTGAATACTATATTGAAACCCTCACAGCCTTTAAGAATATAGAAGACAGGATCGATACCGCAATAGTCAGCGAAGAAGAGATATCCGACAATGCAAGCCCCGCGCTTCACAGCATAAGAAGAAAGATCAAGGAAAGGACAGCTTCCATGAGGGAAAAGCTGAACCACATGATAGCTTCGCCCGCATACCAGAAGTACCTTCAGGACCCGATAATAACCGTCAGAGGAGATCGTCACGTAATACCCGTGAAACAGGAATTCCGAGCAAGCGTGCCGGGCATCGTACATGACCAGTCTGCCAGCGGAGCTACTCTGTTTATTGAACCTATGGCTATTGTGGAAATGAATAATGATGTAAAGAAGCTGAAGCTTGATGAAGAAAATGAAATCCAGAGGATATTAAGCGAGCTTACAGCCTTGATAGATGAAAAGTACGACAATGTGAAGACGAATATGGAAATACTGGCAACTCTGGACTTTATCTTTGCAAAGGGCAAATTTGCACTGGAGCTCCGTTGTACAGAGCCTGCAATCAACGACAAGGGCATAGTGAATATAAAGAAGGCAAGGCATCCCCTGCTGAAGGCCGAGACTGTAGTCCCGATAGACATATATGTGGGAGAAAGCTTCAATACGCTGGTCATTACCGGACCCAATACAGGAGGAAAAACAGTAACCCTGAAGACCTTGGGCTTGCTTACATTGATGGCTCAGTCGGGGCTTCATATCCCAGCCTCCGACTACAGCGAAACGGCAGTGTTTGATGAGGTGTTTGCAGATATAGGGGATGAGCAGAGCATAGAACAGAGTCTTAGTACCTTTTCCTCACATATGACCAACATAGTCTCCATCCTGGAGCATGTAACCTCCAATTCACTGGTGCTGTTTGACGAGCTGGGAGCAGGTACAGACCCTACAGAAGGGGCTGCCCTTGCCATGTCCATACTGGAGCTGCTGCACAGGAGAAAAATCAGGACGGCAGCCACCACCCACTATAGTGAGCTGAAGATATACGCCCTTACAACTGAGGGTATATGCAATGCCAGTGTGGAATTCGATGTGGCCACTCTAAGACCCACCTACAGGCTGCTTATCGGAATACCGGGAAAGTCCAACGCCTTTGAAATATCAAGGAAGCTTGGGCTGTCGGATGAAATTATCAAAAGAGCTAAGGAATTCATATCCCAGGATGATGTAAAGTTTGAGGATCTGATAAAAAGCCTTGAGGATGACAAGAAAAAAGCCGAGGAAGAAAGGGATATGGCTTCAAGACTGAAATTTGAGCTGGAAAAGTCAAAGGCAGAAATCGATAAGAAGCTTGACAAGCTGGAAGCCCAGCGGGACAGGATGGTAAGGGATGCCCAGCGGGAAGCTCTTGAAATAGTACGGAGGTCCAAGGAAGAGGCGGAGGAGCTTATTAAAGAGCTCCGGGACGCAATATCCAAAGAGAATGAAGAGCGGTCTGCCCTGATGGAACAATCCAGGCTTAAGCTCAGACAGAGGGAGAATGAGCTTGAAGACAAAATGGGTGAGTCACTGTTCCGTAAAACCAGCAGTGCGCCTCCCAAGAACCTGAGAATAGGCATGTCTGTGAAGATAGTGAACCTTGACCAGAAGGGAAGTGTGCTTACGCTCCCCGATGAAGAAGGAAATCTCATGGTACAGGCGGGCATAATGAAGATAAATGTTAATATAAAGAACCTGAAGCTGGTGGAAGAGGAGCAGGAAAAACCGAAAAAAAGCGGCAACATAAAGGTCAGCTCCGCAAAGGCAAGAGCCGTGGCTACACAGATAGATCTACCCGGACAG
>JAEXXN010000294.1 GCA_023405875.1 Bacillota bacterium
GTTGTAGAGAGGTCCCATTCCGTATACAAACTCAACAACAGCTTCCCCTCTGAAGGTGTGGGCGACACTTTCACTGATTTCCTTCACCCTTTTTTTCAGATATGCACGTTTGTCCTCTGTAGAAGCGCGAACCGAGATTTCTATGACTGCATTGCCTGCCAGCGTGTTTACGGTATCACCGCCCTGGAGCTTGCCTACGATCACTACTGCCTGATCCTGGCAGGGTATCTCACGGGCGATGATCTCCTGCACGGATATTACGATATGTGCTGCTATGTTAATGGCGTCTATACCTTTCTCCGGTGTGCTTCCATGGGCGTTTTTACCATTTATGGTGACCTTTATGGCATCTCCGGAAAAAAGTGCCGTGCCCTTTGAGTAATAGACAGTTCCCGAGTGGGAATGTTCGGTTCCGACCATTACATGCATGCCGATAGCGGCATCTACTCTGGGATTTTCCAGTATACCTGCATTTATCATGTCCCTGGCTCCTGCCAGAAGCTCTTCGGCAGGCTGGAACATGAATTTAACAGTGCCCTTAAGCTTAGCTTCATTCTCCTTAAGCAATTTTGCCGCTCCCAACAGCATGGCCGTATGACAGTCATGACCGCAGGAATGACAGTTTCCGTTTGCTGCTGCAAAAGCAAGGCCGGTATTTTCTTTCATCGGGAGAGCGTCCATATCTGCACGCAGCAATATCGTCCTGCCCGGCCGGCCCACTGTGCATGTTATTCCTGCCTTGCCGCACTGCTCCGGGCTTAAGCCGTATTCCAGCAATTTGGCCTTTACAAAAGCTACTGTTTGCGGCAGGTCAAAACCGGTTTCCGCAAAGCCGTGAAGTGTTCTCCGGTTATTGATTATCTCAGCATCAAGCTCCAGGGCTTTTTGATAATACTCATTCATAATGTACACATTCCTTTTTTGTTTTTTATCTTCCATAGCCGCAGGCATCAAGGGTTTTCCTTCAGATAATCTACAGCATACTGGGCATGGAGAGCTACTCCGTATTCCAGCATATCCTCGTCAATATCAAATTTAGGATGATGGTTCACATAGCAGGTATCCTTTTCTTCATTGGCTGTACCGACCAATACAAAAGTGCCCGGTACTTTTGCCAGGTACTCTGAGAAATCCTCTGAACCCGCCTGCTTCGGCATTTCTACGATTGCATCCTTTGACATGAGCTTTTCAATGGATCTTCTTGCTCTTTCCGTGGATATTTCACCGTTGATGGTAGGAGCTGTGAGATAGCTGTACTCCAGCTCTGCTTCTGCCCTATAGCCGGCAGCCGTTGATTTGGCGATCCTTTCAAGCATTTCTGCAAGCTTATCTCTTACTTCGTAGCTGAAGCTTCTTGTAGTTCCCTCCAGCACTGCTTCGTCAGCTATTATATTCCACCTTGTGCCGGATATTAATTTGCCGACGCTTACCACAACGGTATCCATCGGAGATACCTCCCTGCTTGCAATTGACTGCAGGTTCATTACGATAGCCGAAGCTGCCACCACTGCGTCTACACTCAAATGGGGCATTGAACCATGGCCGCCCTTACCTTTTACGGTTATCCTGAACATATCGCAGGAGGCCATACGCGGGCCTGATCCTATGGCAATTTTTCCTGAGGGAAGGTTTCCCATGACATGCATTCCGAATACTTCATCCACGCCCTCCAGAACGCCCTCGGCGATCATACCTTTTGCACCCTGAGCCACTTCTTCACCCGGTTGGAAGATCAGCTTGACTGTTCCCTTAAGCTCATCCCTGATATCGTTAAGCACTCTGGCAGCTCCCAGAAGCATTGCCGCATGAGCGTCGTGCCCGCAGGCATGCATTATGCCTTCGTTCCTGGATTTATACGGTACGTCGGTCTTTTCGGCGATTTCAAGAGCGTCTATATCAGCTCTCAATGCAATGGTCTTTCCTTCCTGCTTGCCATTTATTGTTGCGGCTACCCCGGTTCCGGCCATTGACACATAGGGGATGCCCAGCTTCTCCAGCTCTTCCCTGATCCTTTGAGCCGTCCTTTCCTCCCGCATACTTGGCTCGGGATACATGTGAAATTCTCTTCTCATATCGATCGTATACTGCTTGTATTTTTGCGACAGCTCTTTAATATTCATTTTGCCTCCTTTTAATTTACGATTTATTATGATTGATATACCGGTTTATGGATATATCTGGGTATAATATTTTCAATTTCAAATTTTGGAAAAGATTATTATTTAATTTATTATTATACCACAAATTAAAATAGTAGCAACATTGAATGCATAAATATGCATTGATGGGCATATTTTATTTTTGCTGTATGCAAAATTGAGACAAAAACGGCATTTGTATTTCTTGCAATGCACAATATTAAGATAGCCTTTAAACCTATATTTTAGAGCTATTCTATTATTTTTGCTTCACCAATTATTTAACAAATGGCAAATAATTTGAAATTGACAAATGTTTTAGGTGCGAATATACTAATAAGAAAATTCGTATAAATATTCTATAATTATGAATATTTTATTAAGGGGGTTGTAAGAATTGAACGCAATTTTATCATTGGCATTTATTCTAGTGACTTATGCAATTGGAGACATCATTGCCGCAAAGACCAAAAGCATCATTTCCACCATGTTTACATGCTCGGTAATCTTTATTATAGGCTTTTGGCTGGGAGTGCCGCAGACATTGTTTGCAGACGCCCAGCTGTTTAATATCGGAGCCTTGCTGATAACCATACTGCTGGTGCATATGGGGACATTGATGAGTGTACAGCAGCTTAAAGAGCAGTGGAAGACCGTTTTGGTCGCACTTGCCGCAGTTGCCGGTATAACCCTGATCATTCTGACTGTCGGGCCGCTGGTGCTTGGCCGTGAGGAGGCGCTGATATCTGCACCGGTCATTTCCGGAGGGGTCATAGCGGCACTGATGATGCAAAATGCTGTTGCTCAGGCAGGGGTATCAAATGCAGATGCACTTGCCGTATTTGCAACGGTACTTATGATAATGGAGGGCTTTATCGGTTATCCGGTAGCTTCCTTCTGCTTGAGAAAGGAAGGGAAGCTGGTCAAACAGAAAATTCTTGACGGAACCTTTATCGACGAAAAGAAAGAGGATGAAAATTCTCCTGCAAAGAAAAAGCTGTTTCCGGCACTCTCGAAGGAATATGAATCTGAGAACGTATACCTGGCAAAGGTTGTGCTCGTTGCACTGCTTGCGACCTTCCTGTCTTCAGCCCTGGCACAGCTTACCGGACGTAATATCCTGGACAAGAATATAATCGGCTTGCTGCTGGGAATATTGTTCAGCGAGCTTGGCTTCCTGGAGCCCAGCATTCTGAACAAGGGCAATTCCGGCGGGTTTGCAATGGCGGCATTGCTTTCGGTAGTCTTTGCAAGCCTGGCAAAGGCAAGTCCGCAGATCCTCATAGGCTTGCTGCCGGCGATCATCGGGGCAAATGTGCTGGGTGTTTTGGGCTATGGGATATTCTGTATAATAGCCGGTAAAATCCTCAAGCTCTCCCCTTGGATGTGTATCGCCATAGGCTCAACGGCCAACTTCGGATTCCCGGGAACCTTTATTGTTTCCAGGGAGGTAGCCCGGTCCCTTGGGGATACACCGGAAATGTCCGAGAAGATATTGGGTGCGATACTGCCCAAGATGCTGGTTGCGGGCTTCATTACAGTATCCATTGCCTCTGTATTTATGGCAGGACTGGTTGCTTTAATGGTATAAAATAAGTGTCTGTGTGCCGTGCCCGGCCCCATGTTGGCACGGCCCTTGCTTATTATCAGGATGATAAAGAGCAAGGGAGGTATTTGATATGGGTATGACCATAACGGAAAAGCTTATTGCTGCACACCTGGTCAGCGGAAGGATGAAGCGCGGCGAACGTATCGGGATCAAAATAGACCAGACCCTTACCCATGATGTCAATGGTGTAATGGCATATCTGGAATTTGAGGCTTTAGGGATAAAAAAGGTTAAAGGGGAGCTGGCGGTCAGTTATATTGACCATAACATGCTCCAGGCCGATTTTCGCAATCCTGACGATCACCGCTTCCTTATGGATGCGGCAAAAGCCTTTGGAAGCATCTGCTCAAAACCCGGAAACGGTATTTGCCACCAGCTGCATGTGGAAAGGTTTGCCGTTCCGGGTAAAACTCTGCTGGGAAGTGATTCGCATACTACTGCCTCGGGTGGAGTAGGGATGCTGGCAATGGGGGCGGGGGGACTGGATGTAGCTATGGCAATGGGCGGAGAACCGTTCTATTTCAACATGCCCCGTATTGTCAGAGTTGTGCTGAAGGGAAGGCTGCAGCCCTTTGTGTCCATAAAAAATGTCAACCTGGAGCTGCTGAGGCGTCTTACCGTTAAGGGCGGGGTAAATGCGGTGCTGGAATACGCCGGTCCGGCAGTAGAAAATCTGAATGTTACCGAGCGGGCAACACTCTGCAATATGGGTACCGAGACCGGAGCCACCACCTCGGTATTTCCAAGCGATGAGATAACAAGCTTCTGGATGAAGGCGCAGGCCCGGGGGAAGGCTTGGGTTCCGGTCTATGCAGATGAAGATGCGGTTTATGATGAGCTTATAGAAATAGATCTATCCAGGCTGGAGCCTCTGATCGCTTTACCTCACCAACCGGATAATGTAGTGACGGTACGTGAGGCTGCCGGAGTTGAAGTCGATCAGGTCATGTTCGGAGGGTGCACCAATTCGTCTTTGCAGGATGTATTGTCCATTGCCCATATGATGGAGGGCAGCAGGGTCCATGACAGGGTGGATGCGGGGTTGTACTGCGGAAGCCAGCAGGTAATGCTGGAGAGCATTCAGCGAGGCGCACTGGAAAAGCTGGTACGCTCCGGAGTACGGATCCTGGAAATGTTCTGCGGCGCCTGTAATGGAATGGGTTTTGCTCCGCCTACAAACGGCATATCCCTTCGTACCGGACCCCGCAACTTTGTCGGCAGGTGCGGGCACCCTACAGGTCAGGTATATCTTGTGAGCCCGGAAACAGCCGCGGCATCGGCCATTTGTGGGAAGCTTACCGATCCCCGTGATTTGAAGCGTCCTGCCTGGAATTATTCAATGCCCGACAAGTTTATTATAGATGACAGCCGTTTTATTCTCCCGGAGACGGAAGCCGCGGAGAGCATACAGATACGCAGGGGACCGAATATCCGGCCTCTTCCCCGGACCGAGCCTGTATATGATGAGCTTCAAGGCCAGGTCCTGATCAATGTCGGGGACGATATCACCACTGATCATATCGTGCCGGCAGGGGCTAATTTTCTGCCCATGCGCAACAATACCCCGGAAATATCCAGGCATGTGTTTAAAATCGTGGATGAGACCTTTGCTGAGCGTGCAAAGGCAGCCGGCAGCGGGTTTATTATAGCGGGGCACAATTACGGCCAGGGCTCCAGCCGGGAACAGGCCGCTCTGGCCCCCAGATATCTCGGAGTACGGGCGATCCTTGCCAAAAGCTTTGCAAGGATCCACCTGGCCAATCTTATCAACTTTGGCATTTTACCCTTGGTCTTCGATGCTTTTGAGGACAAGGCCCTGCTGGAGCAGGGAGATATTCTGAGGATAGATACTGCCGTGCTGCGGGAGGGAGAGGCTTATGAAGTCCGCAACCTGAGCAAAGGGATTGAAATCAAGGCCAAAAGCCCTCTTTCCCAGGCTGAATTGGATATAATAAAGGCGGGGGGACGCCTGAATTGGATAAAGCAGCGCGAAAAGCAATGAAAAGAAATGCAAGTTGTTTTTTCCTCAATTATGTGCTATAAGGGGAATATGCATATAGATGAGGTCGGGTGAGTCATATGAAAAAAATTGCTCTGCTTGCGCCAAGTGAAGATAAGCTTAACAGGATAAGAGAGCTGCTGAAGGATTACGAGGAGGAGCTGGTATTTGCCGTAGGTTCGCTGAATGACGGTGTTTCCAAAGCGGGAGAGCTTGTTAAAAGGGGTATTGAAATAGTTATTGCCCGGGGAGAAACGGCGTACAATATCAGGGATGCATATCCGGATATTGTCGTAGCAGACGTTCCTATAAGCGGCTTTGACCTGGCTCTTGCATTGGAGGAGGCACGAAAGGCAGGAGATAAAATAGCAGTTGTGTGCTTTGCGTCCATGCTTGAGCAAATTGAGTGCCTGGAGTCTGCCCTGGGAGTGCATATAAAAAAATACTACCTGGATTCAAAAGAGAGCGTTGATTCTGTAATCGATGAAGCTTTAAAAGCTGGTGCAGATGTGCTTTTAGGAGGCTACACCACTTGCGCGGCTGCAAAAAAGCGGGGCTTGCCCCATGTGGAGATCGTTACAGGAAACCAGGCATATATGGAAGCCTTTCACAACTCGAGAAGGATCCTGAAATCAATTGAGCTGGAGAAAAGAAGGAATGGCTTCATCAAAACCGTTCTTGACCATGCTTACGAAGGAATACTATCCATTGATGAAAAAGGAATAATATACAGCATCAACCCAATAGCGCAGAAAATCTTAAAAATACCGGTCAAGGATAATGAAAAGCTTTACATTGCGGACGTATGGCCTGAGCTGAAATTGGAGGAAATACTGAAAAGCGGTAAAAAGGAGCTGAACCGGCTTTACAGGATAAACGATATCCGGATCTTATGCAACAAGGTGCCGATAATAGATAAGACAGGTGTGATAGGAGCAGTGGCAGCCTTCCAGGACATTACCAGGATACAGTTGATGGAAGCCCAGATCAGGAAAGAGATATATTCAAAGGGCCATGTAACGGCATACAGCTTTGAGGATATACTTTCATATGACCAGGTAACGAGAGGGGTGCTTGAGGAGGCAAAAAGCTATGCTTCTGCCGAGGCCAATATATTGATAACAGGTGAAACCGGTACCGGGAAGGAAGTATTTGCACAGAGCATACATGCTGCCGGGAAACGCTGCAAGGGACCCTTTGTGGCCGTGAACTGTGCCGCTTTGCCTGCACAGCTCCTGGAAAGCGAATTGTTCGGTTATGCAAGCGGTGCCTTTACCGGTGCCAGCAAGGCCGGAAAGCAGGGGCTGTTTGAGCTGGCGCATAACGGCACGATTTTTCTGGACGAAATCGGAGAGATGGATTATACAAATCAGGGGCGCCTGCTCAGGGTGCTGCAGGAGCGTTCAATAATGCGGCTGGGCAGTGACCGGGTAATTCCGGTCAATGTAAGGGTTATTGCAGCAACAAACAAAAACCTGAAGGAGCTGGTGTCCCTGGGGAAATTCCGCGAGGACCTGTACTACCGGTTGAATGTGCTTAATCTGCGGATCCCGCCTTTGCGCAGCAGGCAAAAGGATATTGCCCATTATGCCCGGATGTTTCTGAAGGAAATAGCTTCCGGAGCGGGTAAAACCGTCACGCTGAGCTCCGGGGCGGTAAAAATTATGGAGGCTTACCCCTGGCCGGGGAATATACGGGAACTGAGAAACATAATGGAACGGGCGGTTGCAACAACACGGCGTGAAACTGTCGGTACGGCTTTTGTTGCGCAGCTTCTGGCGGTTGAACAAGGGAACGGTATAGAAGACCCGTCACAAAATGAAGAGGCTGCCGGCATAAACAGCGCTTTAAGCGCTTGCGGCGGCAAGCTTTCCGAAGCTGCGAAGCTGCTGAACATCAGCAGGACTACACTGTGGCGCAGGATGAACAGGCTGGGTATAAAAAAACCATAGGAATACAAGTATTGTTAAAGGGATCAAATGCCTTTCGTTTCAAACGGAGGGCATTTTATTATGGGAAGAGCCAAAAACTGAAACATATATAGGATTGATGAAACATTTCTCCTTCTGCTGTGTAACATTCAGGACTTTTTTATAAATTGCAGCCGTCCTCCTGAATAAAAAGCGGGTATCAGTTAACAGCAGCCGGAAGTATATCGGCAAAATGGACTTTTGGGGGGCTTTCCTGCTCTGGCATATATTTTGCTGTATATAAATAATGGGGATGCCCTGGGGCTGAAAGTGAAAATAGAAATGGAGGGGAAACAAATATGGCAACTATTTATGAGCAATACGGGAAGCTTTCTTCGACGTGTATTTCCGATGCTCTGGAAGGACTCAACAGCATGGATGCCTCAATAAAGCCGCTGAAGGAGGAATACAAAGTCATAGGGCCGGCCTGTACGGTAAAGCTTCTTGCCAATGACAACCTTGCCGTGCTGAAGGGAATCCGTGAGGCAAAGCCGGGGGATGTCCTGGTGGTGGATGCCAGGGGCTACGGCTATAATGCAATAGCCGGAGACTTCGTTATAGGAATGGCCAGGACCCTGGGACTGGCAGGGCTGGGGACAGCCGGTACGGTCCGTGATGTTGTAGGAATAAAGGGATCGGGCTTCCCGGTTTTCTGCAAAGGCGTTACCAATGCAGCCGGGGGGAAGGCGGGAAAAGGGGAGGTGAAGGTGCCGGTTTCCTGTGGCGGCGCCGCTGTGAATCCGGGAGATATAATCTTTGGCGATGCCGACGGAGTAGTTGTGATCCCAAGGGAACGCAAAGAGGAGGTCTTTACTGCGGCTCTGGAAAAAGAAAAAAGGGATATGGAACGTGCCGGAGCTGTTTTGGGAAATCCGGAAGCTGTAAGGCGCTACCTTGACGAAGTGCTTCCAGGCGGCAGATAGCTTACTCCCTATATACCCCGAAGGTGGGTACTTTCAATGAAGGATGCGTATTGACAATCTTCTTTACCATGCTGATCAGGTTTTTAGCGGCAGCAGATAATTCCCGATCTTTTTTGTAGGCAGCCACAAGAGTTCTGGAAAAAGGCGGATCATCGGCAGTGCAAAAAATAGGTGCCGGGGTTGACCTGTTGCTTAAAGCCCTCTTGACTGAAGAAATGGTTATACCCATATTTTTTGCCGCCAGTAAATAGGCTGCATTGGCGTTTGGGGTTTCCAGGACCACCTCAGGGTGTATATTATGCTTTTCAAATATCTGGTGGATGGTATGATAGAAGCCCTGGCTCGGGGTCAGGGTAATAAAGCTTTGATTGTTCAGTTTTTCCGGGTCAATATATCTAAGCATGTTGGGAATATTTTCAACAGGCTTGTTTTCAAAAATAGGATGGTTACAGGCGATTACAAGCATGATCTGCTCTTCGACTATAGGCTCATAAGCTATGCCGTTGGTCTCTATGGGCAGTGAGGTGATGCACACATCAACTGCACCTGATAGCAAGTCCTTTTCAAAGCTTATGCTTGTACCCTCGATTATTTTGACTTCCACTTCGGGATATGCCGAACGGTAAGGAGGCAGTAAATAGGGAAGCCAGCCGGCGCTGCGGGAGCTCGGCATACCGAACCGGATGCAGTCGCGTTTTTTATGCAGTATTTCCGCCATTTCCCTGTCCAGCCCTTCTTTTGCGGCTAAGATATTTTTGACGCCGGCTATGTATTTCTCTCCGGCATAGGTAAGCCTTATGGGGATTATGGAGCGGTCGAACAGCTTAACACCAAGCTCCTGCTCGATCTTATTTATGCATTTTGTCATGGCGGGCTGTGTTATATAATGCCGGTCAGCCGCTTTGGAGATGCTTTTAAGCTCTGCTACCGAAACAATATACTCAAAACTGACAAAATCCATAATTAGCTCCTTTCTGTTCCTTCCCATCAAATATAGTTATATATTACCGGGAGGATATGAAAAATAGTTATATTGATTATGTAATAATATGCATTAGACTAACTTTTTTGCGGTTGCTATAATCATATTATATTAAAACCCCCGGTGAATGTAAATGAATATGAGCAAACAGCGCAGCCTTGCATTATCAGCCTGGTAGCGGAAAGCCCAAAAGGAGATGAACATGATGATTGAAAAGAATTCCATACTTGTTATGACCGGGGATTCCCTGACGGACGCAGGAAGGGGAAGGCCTGTAGGAACCTTCAAAACAGGCCTTGGCACCGGATATGTCATGATGGTTCAGGCGATGCTGGGAGCTTTTGTGCCGGATTGGAGGATCACCGTTCTGAATACCGGCGTGGCAGGCAATACCATAAGGGACGTCTGCCAGAGGCGGCAGATTGATATCCTTGAGCTGAAGCCGGATTATGTATCGATTATGTGCGGAGTGAACGATGCTTCCCGCCAATTCAACATATTTGAAGACCCTTCAAGGTTTGTGCCTTATGATGAGTTTGCAGAAAGGTACGAAGAGCTGGTAATGGATGTACTGAAAAGCACAAAGGGTATGATTTTATTGGGTCCGTTTTTTTTAGAGGCAAACCGCAGTGACAAAGTGAGGGTCCTTATTGAGAAATATGCGTCGGCAGTGAAGTCTATAGCCCAGAAACACAGGCTGACCTTTGTTGACAATCAGGCTCTTCTTGACAAATATGCAGAGAAGAACAACGTTTTCTCTCTTTCCAAGGACCGGGTACATATGAATACCGTAGGCCATATGCTTTTAGCCTGTGAGTTCCTTAAAGCGATCGGGGTCCCTGTGATTCCTGGGGAGGCGGTGGTTTAGAGAAAAAGTCGTGAATTGATCTGAAAAATAATTGGGGAGGTAAATGTATGAAAAAGAGGTTAATAAGTCTGATCAGTGTGGTAT
>JAEXXN010000361.1 GCA_023405875.1 Bacillota bacterium
ACCTCCACACCGTCTATGTCCGGCAGCCCCAGATCAAGCAAAATCAGGTCGGGGCAATGGGAGG
This sequence comes from Bacillota bacterium, assembly GCA_023405875.1. GTDB lineage: Bacteria > Bacillota > Clostridia > Lutisporales > Lutisporaceae > BRH-c25. The sequence goes on from JAEXXN010000361.1 coordinate 65, forward strand.
CAGCCAGGGAAACGGCTTCCCTGCCTTTTGCAACCTTTATGATATCATACCCGTTGGACGTTAATATGGCGGAAATCAAGCTGCATATGGTTTCATCATCCTCTACAAGCAAAACAAGCGTCCGGTTATCCATTGTTTTCACTTCCTTCCAAGGGCAGCGTAAACCCAAAGGCTGCGCCGCCTGTTTTCCGGTTGGCCGCTTCTATTTTCCCATCGTGTGCTTTTATAATGGATTTGCAGATGGATAACCCTATTCCCATGCCCCTGGAGGAATCCGGGCTTCGCCGTTTGCCCGAAAAATAGCCGTCGAACAGATAAGGAATATCCTGCTCCGCAATCCCTTCCCCATGATCAAGCACCTCGAACACAGCCTCCTTTTGAGCCTTCTTTACTTCTACCTCAACCACGGAATTCTCCGGTGAATGCTTAATGGCATTTTCCAGCAGGTTGATCAGGACCTGTACAATCAAGGTTCCGTCCATAGAGACCAGCAGAAGCTCGTTGGGTACTCTTACGGAGATAGTACGCTTGGGATATCTTTTGCGGATCCGGCTGATGGCTTCCGCCACGATTTCTTCTGCGGCCTCCGGTGTTTTAGCAACATTCATGGTGCCCTCGTTGATGCGTGTTACCGAAAGGAGATTTTCCACCATGCGTATCAGCCACTGGGAATCCTCTTTGATATTGGAAATCAATCTGTCATTGGTTGATTTATCAAAGGCTTTTTCATTTTCCAGAATGGCGGAGCTTGCACCCAAAATTCCGGTCAGGGGGGTGCGCAGGTCATGGGAGATAGCCCTTAAGAGATTGCTCCTCATTTTTTCTTTTTCCGATTCCACCAGTATCCGGCGCTGCTCATCCGACAAATATTGGCGCTCCAGAGCCATTGCAACCTGTGATGCGATCATACGCAGGAAAAGGCGGTGTTCATGTTCAAGGAGGCCTTTTGTACAGGAAAGCCCCAATACCCCGAGGACTCTGCCCTGTGCTACTACCGGCAAATAATACGCCCCTGCCCCCATCAGCGTATCCGTTCCCGAACCGGCAGGTTTTTGATTGGAAAATACCCAATGGGCAACCGCTTTTTCATCCTCAAGGCACAGGAAAGACGCATCCGCTTCCCCGGGAGCCTGCCGCATATTGCTGTCTGCTCCCTGGGCGGGGTCTGCCGTATAAAAAACCACCGAGCGGCCAAACAGCTTGACAATATATTCATTCACCAGGGCTACGATGCTTTCAAGCCCTCTGGTTGCAAGGAGCTTTTTATTTATCTCATATAATACCTCGGTACGGCGTTCCCGTTCCACGGCAAGTCTCACCTGCGCCTTGATACGGACGGTAAGCGTGCTGGTGATCAAGGCTACAAACAGCATTATGATAAAGGTAATGGGATAGCCTGCCAAAGCCACAAAGGAAAAATGCGGAAAGGCAAAAAAGAAGTCAAAGGCCAGTACGCTCAAAACAGAGGCGGCCACCCCATAGGCATGCCCTGCCGTAACCCTTGCAATCAACAATACCGACAGGATATATATCATAATTATATTCTGGTCGCTGATTTCAAGCGCCCGGAACCCGAAGGAGATCAAGGTGGCCGCTGCTAAAAGCCCAGCAGCTTTCAAAGTATCCGGCCACGAAAAAATAAAGTTTTTATTCCAATGGGCTCCTATAGCTTTTTTATACGGTCTGCCCGGAACCCTTCCGGGGATAATGTGTACTTCTATGCCCGGTATCAGGGAGATAAGCTTATCTTCAAGGTCCAGCTCAAACAGGTTTTTAAGGGTTTTTTTGTTTCGACTTTTTCCTATAACAATATTGGTGATTCCCGAGAGCTTTGCATATTCAGCTACGGCTGCGGCTATGTCATAACCGCCCAGGGTAATGATTTCCGCACCCAGCTTTTCAGCCAGATCCATATTTGCCCTTATGGTCTTGTTCTGCTCCTCTGAAAAATACTTGCTTTCCATGTCCTGTACATAAACCGCCACCCATGGCGCATGAAAGGCTTCCGCCGTTCTTGCCGCCCACCGGATACACCTTGCCGAGGAGGGCGATGTGCTGATACAGGCAAGAAGCTTGATATTCGCCATTTTTTTAGACAGCCGCCGTTCGTTTTGATTTTCGTGGCTTATCCTGTCCGCAGCTTTTCGCATGGCAATTTCACGCAATAGCCGGAGGTTTTCCAGGGTAAAAAAATTGTTTTTGGCTGTGTCAACCTGCCGGAGGCTGTATATTTTCCCCTCTTCAAAGCGTTTCAGCAATTCCTCCGGGTCAATGTCGATCAGCTCTACCTTGTCGGCATGGTCAAAGAGGTAGTTGGGAACAGTTTCCCGCACGGTAATTTTTGTAATGTTCTGCACCACATCGTTCAGGCTTTCGATATGCTGTACATTGACGGTGGTATATACGTCGATGCCTGCATTCAACAATTCCTCGATATCCTGATAGCGTTTTTTATTGCGCACCCCTTCCACATTTGAATGTGCAAGCTCATCCACTAAGATCAATTCCGGTTTTCTTCTTAAGGCCTCGTCAAGGTCAAACTCTTTCAGTGAAATGCTCCTGTAGGTAAGCTCTTTGGGCGGCAAAACAGGCAGGCCATGCAAAAGCCGCATGGTCTCCGGGCGCGTGTGGGGTTCCACATATCCTACCAGGACATCGACACCACATTTGAGCTGCTGCTGCGCATCATCCAGCATAGCATAGGTTTTGCCGACTCCGGCCGCATACCCGAAAAAAATTTTCAATCTGCCTTTTTTATTTTGCTGCTCTTCACGGATACCTTCCAGGAGCTCGTCGGGGTCGGGGCGTTTATTTGATTGTGCCGCCACAATATCACCACCTTAAATTGTTTATTATATGCTTTTATATTAATTTGTCAAGAGATAAATTCACTTTCAGTACATTTACCGCCGGCTCTCCCCAAAAGCCCAGGAAGCGTCCTGCCGTATGACGCTTTATGATGTCTCTGACCTCATTTTCACTCATATCACGCGCTTTTGCAATACGGGATACCTGAAATTCCGCCGCCTCCGGTGAAATATTCGGGTCAACGCCGCTGCCGGAAGCAGTCACCAGATCCATCGGAATATCAGCCGTATTTTCAGGATCAAGGTCACGCCACCAACGGATGCGCTCCTGTACCAGCTTTTCCTGTTCTTTGCCCACGGGAGAAAGGTTGGTAACCCCCGCCGGTCTGCCGATCAGGTATTCCGGCTTGGTGAATTCCTGGGCTATCAATTCCGATCCGTACTCTTTTTGTGTTCCGTCCTTTAATGTAACGGTCGCTATACTGCCCTTTGCCTGATCCGGAAATACCAATTGTGCGATGCCGGTAACGGCTGCGGTATAAAGTACGCCGCAAACTATTGTCATGAGAGCAAAACACAGGAGCGCAGCTTTCAATTCTTTCAATACTTTTCTCATATATCTTCACCTCACGCCAGACCGCATAGGGTCAGTAGCATATTTATCAGCTTAATCGCAATAAAGGGAGTGATAAGCCCGCCCAACCCATAAATCAGCAGGTTCCTTCTCAGCAGCCTGCCCGCCGGAAGCTCGCGGTATTTCACGCCTCTGAGCGACAGGGGGATAAGCGCGACAATCACAAGGGCATTGAATATCACAGCCGAAAGGATCGCGCCTGCAGTACCGGTGAAGCCCATGAGATTCAGTACCGTCAGCTCCGGATAAATGGTGAAAAACAATACCGGTATAATGGCGAAATATTTCGCAACATCATTGGCTACGCTGAAGGTGGTAAGAGAGCCTCTTGTCATCAGGAGCTGTTTTCCGATCCTCACAACATCGATGAGCTTGGTAGGGCTTGAATCCAGGTCCACCATGTTGCCCGCTTCCTTGGCGGCCTGGGTGCCGGTATTCATGGCCACCGCCACATCGGCCTGGGCCAGAGCCGGTGCATCGTTGGTGCCGTCGCCTGTCATGGCAACCAGATGCCCTTTTGCCTGATAGTCGCGTATAAGCGTCAGCTTGGCTTCCGGTGTTGCCTCAGCCAGGAAATCATCTACCCCGGCCTCCGCAGCAATAGCCGCCGCAGTCATGGAATTGTCTCCGGTGATCATGATGGTTCTGATGCCCATTTTCCGTAAATCCTCAAAGCGCTCCTTAACGCCGTTTTTAACAATATCCTTCAGATAGACGACACCTAATACCCGGCCGTTTTTCGCCACTGCAAGGGGAGTACCCCCCGTCCCGGCTACGCGCTTTACGATTTGCTCGCATTCCTCCGGGTATTCGCCGCCTTTTTGCAGCACGAAGGCCTTTACTGCGTCAGCGGCACCTTTGCGTATTTCATTGCCCTGATAGTCGATTCCGCTCATCCTTGTTTTCGCTGTAAACGCCACAAAGGTTGCACCCAGCCTGGAAAGCTCCCTGCCGCGTATTCCGAATTTTTCCTTGGCCAGTACCACAATGCTCCTTCCTTCAGCCGTTTCGTCGGCAAGGGAGGAAAGCTGAGCGGCATCTGCCAATTCTTCCTCCGTTACGCCTTCAAGCGGAATGAATTCGCTGGCCTGCCGGTTTCCCAGCGTGATGGTGCCGGTTTTATCCAGCAAAAGGACATCCACATCACCGGCCGCTTCGATGGCACGCCCGCTCATTGCCAGTACATTCGCCTGATTCAGACGGCTCATGCCCGCAATACCGATAGAGGAAAGGAGTGCGCCTATGGTAGTCGGTGCGAGGCAGACAAGCAAGGCAATGACATTGGTAAGAGAAATTGCGGAGCCCGCTCCTGCCTGGCTGCTTGCAAAGCTTGAAAAGGGCAGAAGAGTAGCCGTTACCACAAGAAATATAATGGTAAGCGTTACAAGCAGGATCTGAAGGGCTATTTCATTAGGAGTCTTTTTCCGGGAGGCTCCCTCAACCATGGCAATCATTTTATCCAGGAAGCTTTCTCCGGCCTCTGCGGTGATACGGATGACAAGCCGGTCGGACAGTATAGTCGTTCCCCCGGTAACGGCGCTCCGGTCGCCGCCGGATTCACGGATGACCGGCGCGGATTCTCCTGTAATGGCGCTTTCGTCCACCGAGGCGGCTCCGTCGATCACTTCGCCGTCCATAGGGATTTGATCGCCGGCTTTTACATAGACGATATCTCCCTTTTTCAGGCTGCTGGACAACACCTCAACATAATCCTCCGTGTCGGAGGCCGATTTCAGTTTTTTTGCTTTCACATCCTTTCTCGAGCTGCGAAGGCTGTCGGCTTGCGCGCGTCCCCGCCCCTCGGCAATGGCCTCCGCAAAATTGGCGAACAGTACAGTAAACCACAGGATGAGGGCGATTGCCGCAATATATCCCGGGCTTTCATCCCTGATCCCCGCCAAAGAGAGGAAATAAAGGGCGGTTGTCAGGATAGCTCCTATATATACGACCAGCATAACAGGATTTTGTACCTGCACACGTGGATCAAGCTTTACAAAGGATTGGCGTATGGCATCCGTGAGGATGCCGTTATTTACGCTTTTTTCTTTCATTTTTATCACCTCATTCTTATCGTGTTGTAAAGTAGTCGGCTATCGGGCCGAGAGCCAGTGCAGGCAGGAAGCTGAGTGCGCCGACAATGAGGATGACGGCAATCAGAAGCCCGACAAACATGGCGTTGCTGGTTGACAGCGTTCCGTCGCCTGCAGCCACAGTCTTTTTCTGCGCAAGGTTCCCCGCGAGAAAAATTGCGGCTGCCATAGGGATAAAGCGGACCAGCAACATGATGATTCCTCCCGTTATATTGGTGAATACCGTATTTGCGGTAAATCCGCCAAAGGCACTGCCGTTGTTGTTGGCCATGGAGGAAAAGGCGTAGAGTATCTCCGAAAACCCATGTGCGCCGGAATTAGTCAGCCATGTTGCTGCGTCGGGCATCATAACGGCAGCAGCAGTGCCGATAAGCGTAAAAAGAGGGGGAGACAAAACTATCATGCATACCATCTTCATATCGAAGGGCTCTATCTTTTTGCCCAAAAACTCAGGCGTGCGCCCTACCATCAACCCCGCAATGAATACCGTGAGCAGGACAAATGCCAGCATGCCGTACAGTCCGCTTCCCACACCTCCGAAGACAATTTCTCCAAGCTGCATCAGGAACATGAAAACCATTCCCCCAAGGGGGGTAAAGCTGTCGTGCATGGCGTTGACCGAACCGTTTGACGCGGCGGTGGTTGCAGTACCCCACAATGCCGATGTCCCGACACCGTGGACCACCTCCTTGCCTTCCATGCTGCCGGAGACGGTTACGCCGTCAAAAACGGGAGCGGCAAATTGTTCGCTGAGCGTCGCTCCTGCAAGGGCTGCCACAAACAGGACCAGCATGGTGATATATATAGCCCGGCCTTGCTTGCCGTCTTTTACCGCTTTTCCAAAGGATACGCAGAGGGCTGCGGGAATAAGAACAATCGACAATAGCTGTATCAAATTGGAGAAGGGTGTGGGATTTTCAAGAGGGTAAGCGGAATTCATTCCAAAAAAGCCGCCGCCGTTTGTGCCAAGCTGCTTGATTGCAATCTGGCCTGCCGCCGGGCCTAAGGGTATGGCTTGCACAGCTCCGCTTTCCAGCATGGCAATATCCTTATAGGGACTGAAGGTCTGCACCACACCCTGGGAAATAAGCAGGACCGCCACCGCTAAGGATAGCGGGACCAGCACGTAGAGCGTGGCCCTTGTCAAGTCCACCCAAAAGCTGCCGAGGGTCGCTTTCTGCTTAAGGATAAAGCCTCTGGCCAGTGCAAACAGCACGGCGATCCCTGCTGCCGCCGAGACAAAGTTCTGAACGGTAAGCCCCAAAAACTGTGTAAGGTACGATAGGGTGGATTCACCGGAATACGCCTGCCAGTTTGTGTTGGAAACAAAGCTTGCGGAGGTGTTAAAGGCCAGATGCCAGCTTGTACCCTGCAGCCCTTCCGGGTTAAAGGGCAAAGCGCCTTGAAGCATTTGCAGCAGCCAAAGGAATACAAGACCGACAGCGCTGAACAAGAACACCGAGAGCGTATATCTTTTTGCTCCCATTTCCTCGTCCCGTTGAATTCCCATTGCCTTGCAGGCAGCCCTCTCCACAGGAGCAAGCACTGGAGTCAGGAATACCCTTTGCCCTGTCATGACCTTATAGATATAAATTCCCAATGGGATGGAAAGTCCGATCAATAAAGCAATAAAAAAGATATCCTGCCATATAATATAGCTCATAAATTCTCACCTCTGAATAATACATAGAATAAGAAAATCAATAAGGCAAGCCCTATCATCCCGGAAATCCCCAAAACGATCTCCATTTTCATCAACTCCTGAAAAAGATTTTCAAAGCATTTCTTCGTATAGCTTTTACCATTTTCACCGGATATACGCCTTTTTGTAAAAAAAGAGACGGTAAGGTAAAATAAGCATTTTTTATCTTAATACCAATAGCTCTCTCAAGCAATTTTCATTATATAGGTTTTTCAATTAAAGCGGCGTAAAGGAAAATCGGTATGAAATAAAGATTGCATAAAGAATATTGTTGTACCAATAAGCATTATACAGGTTGAATTAAAGAAGGTTATGGAAGGATCAGGCAACCTATGGAAGCAGGATATGTGCTTTTGAAATATTTGAATTTTGATATAAGCTGTTTATTGCAAAACATTATAGTATTGAACTTTACAAGTTATAATGGTATATTATTAAGAAAATGGGATTCTAATATATAGAATTTAAAAGGAGAATGATTTGGTTGGGAGAATTTCAAATGGCTCATAAACCGAAATATCCTGTACAAACTCTCGAGAAGGCATTGGAAATAATCGAGGTTATGCATAAGGAAGGAGCGGGGCTGGGGATAAGTGAGCTGGACAACAGGCTGGGGCTTGGAAAGAGCACGATACACAGGATATTAGATACGCTTATGGCCTATAATTATATTGAAAAGGATTCTGAAAACGCAAAATACCGCCTGAGCTGGAAGTTCTTTGAGATAGGCAACAATATCCCCCAGCAAAGGAATCTGTCAAATTTGAATATGGGCGTTCTTCAGGAGCTTTGCGATAAATATGGAGAAACTGTAAATCTGGGAGTCAGAGCGGACAACAGTGTAGTTATCATTTCCCGGATAAACCCCAAAGCAACACTTGTAGCCAATGTTCCCGTGGGAACCCGGGAGCCGCTGCATGCGACAGCCATGGGAAAGGTCATTATTTCAGAGCTGGGCAGGGAAGAATTATTGAATATATTTGGCAGTAATCAGCTGGAAAGCTGCACACCGAATACAATCACTTCCTTTGAGGATCTGGCCGTCCAGTTGGAGAAAATCAGAGAACAGGGCTACAGTATAGATGACCAGGAATTCTATCCCGGCTTATCCTGTATTGCAATGCCGGTCAGGAACTACAAGAATGAGATCATAGCAGCCGTGAGTGTAAGCGGTCCGAGCATGCGTCTGAATTTTACCAAGATAATAAATATCAAGAAGGACCTGGAGGCTGCAATAAATACATTGTCCACTTATTTGGGGCACAATGGGGAATTGAAGTAAAGTAGAATGCAATTCTATAATATAGCGGTTTTTTAAAATAAATTAAGAATTTCTTAATTTATTTTTTTTGTCGAATTTTTTGAGAATAATTTATAAATGCCTTATAACCTTTGAACTACTTTGGTTAAAGCGGTTTTGGGAAGTGAAAAATGAGCATATAAAGTTTTAATTATGTTTGCATACGTATACATTAAAATAGAAAAACATTTTAGAATGTGGAAAAATATTATTGTATTTCTTTTCTGAATATTATAAAATATCTTTAAAAGTTATATTTTTAAAAATAAAGATAGGGGGACACGCAAGTGACAATGCAAAGTATCGAGAAATTTATCACCGAAAAAATGGACCTGCCGGTAAAGGACAGACATGATATGCCATCATCAAAGGTAACCTTTGAGGGTGGTGCGCATTACAGAATGGAGATTGCAGGAATAGAAAACGCAGAGAACTTTGAAGTGTTGATCAGGGAATCGGAAAAAAGAAGCCTACCTATCCACAGGGTCATTGGAACAGTTGGCGGGTCAGCTTTATTGGAGCTTGAGGAATTGAAATACTATGCTCAAATCGGAGCGGAAAATAAAATTGAGGTCATGATAAATCCGGTGCCTGTGAGAGGCTGGGACCTGGGAAGGCAATATACCACCTCTGAAGGCTATGTGTCGGGAATGAGGATAAGGGGACAGGATAATCTGCACATGTGGCTGAAAGAATTTGACCGGTGCCTGGAGGCGGGGATCAGAGGCTTCCTGATTTGTGACGAAGGACTATTGACTATGGTTGATCAGATGAGAAAAGCCAATGTAATTCCCCAGGATGTAAAGTTC
>JAEXXN010000370.1 GCA_023405875.1 Bacillota bacterium
CGAGTATATCTCATGCCTCGTTGAAACGCTCGGGTAGGTTTTTGCAAGTCTGCAAAAACCCTCATTGAAATCTTGTTATAATAAATGCAATTATGGATATAAAACCATGACGGTTTTATTTTTTATATATTTATTGAAACGGTGTGTAGCAATCCGATTGGCGGATTGCACTTATGTTATAATATTCTCATGTGACTTAAAAGTGGAGGATAAATATATGAATACCGGACATCCGGACTATGAGTTTGAAATAAATCACCTGGAGCAGGTCTGCAAAAGGCTGAAGCGGGATATTTCCATAAAGGATATGGAAATAAGCAGCTTCAAAAGTGAAATAACAGCAATAAGAAAAAGCATGTGGGAAAACGCAAAGCATGGCTTCGGGGGAAATGAGACTGAGGCTATGATAGAGGCAACCCAATACATATCGGCAATGAAAAACGAGGAAAACAGCTATAAATTTTCAAGGGCCCTCCTTGATAAATACAAAAGACTGTTGTACTCTCCATATTTTGCAAGGATAGATTTTACAGAAAAGGCCGACAGGATTCCCGAGAGAATATATATAGGGCTGTATTCCTTCATCAATACAGATACCATGGAAGTGTTAATACATGATTGGAGAGCGCCGGTATCAAGCATGTTCTATGAATATGAGCAAGGTGCGGCAGAGTATATGGCCGGGGAGGAGGCAGTACGGGGAGAGATTTCCGTAAAAAGACAGTTTAAGATCAAGGACTCAAAGCTTCTGTATATGTTCGACAGCTCGGTGAAAATAGACGATGAGCTGCTGCAGGAGCTGCTTAGCAGCAGTGCCGGTGAAAGGATGAAAAGTATTGTTACTACCATTCAAAGGGAACAGAACAGGGTCATAAGATTTGACGAGGGAAGCATGCTTGTGGTACAGGGCGCCGCAGGAAGCGGAAAAACCTCTATAGCGCTGCACAGGATAGCATATCTGCTGTATAAGGACAGGAAGCTCAGCTCAAACAATATCATGATATTTTCACCGAACCATATTTTCAACGACTATATCTCAAATGTCCTTCCTGAGCTGGGGGAAAGCAATGTGATACAGACGACCCTTGATGAATATGCAGGAAGGCTGATAGGACAAGGCTTGAGGCTTGAGAGCTTCAGCAGGCACATGGAATACCTGCTTTACAATGAGGCCTTCAACCCTGAGGATATAAGAATAAAGGGGTATAGGCTCAAGAATTCGGAGGGCTTCCTGGAGGCCGTAAGAGCCTTTGCAATTGAGAAGTCGAAAGCAGCAGAACAGCTTTGTAATATATATTATGAGGGAAGGCTTGCTGTGGGGGCAAATGAGCTTGAAAAGGTCTACAGGGAAAGCAGCGGGAAGCTTCCGATAAACAAACGGCTTTCTTCTGTCAGGGCAAGGGCCTTTTATCTTTTGGAGAAAACCCAGGAGAAGAAAAAGGCAGAGCTGTTGAGAAAGGCACAGGATGAGAAGTCCAATGCCAGGGAGGCTGCTGCAGCTGCAAGAATGGAGCTTCAAAGGGAATTCCGGGAAGCCAGGGATAAGGTGCTTGAAATGACAAGGCTTGAGCCGGAAGATATATATCGGAGCTTCTATCAAAGCAAGCACTTTGCTGAAGCGGGAAAGGCCTTCGGATTGACAATGGATGAGATCAATGCCCTGGGCAGGTATTCAATCGAGAATATCAACGGCAGGTTTGTGAGCTATGAGGATGCTAACCTCCTGGCATATTTTAAGTGTATTATCGACGAAATACCTGATGCTGTAAGTATAAAGCATGTAGTCATTGATGAAGCTCAGGATTACAGCCCGCTTCAATATGAGGTTTTCAAAAGCTTATTTCCAAAGAGCAGCTTTACGGTGCTCGGGGATAAGAACCAGCTGGTCAACTCCTGCAAAACCTCCCGGGGTTTTCAGAATATCACCGGAATATTCGGAAGGCCAGCTTCGACTGTGCTGGAGCTGAGGAAAACCTATAGATCGACAAAGGAAATATCCGACTTTACCAGGGAGCTCCTGCCGGAAGATATTATGCTGGAAGGGCTGGAGCGGCCGGGAAGGCTTCCGGAGGTTATAAGGCTTTCAAAGGACTGTGATATAAAGAAGCTCTTGCTGGAGGATATAAAAGACCTGCTTTCAGAGGGTATGAAATCCATAGCGGTATTATGCAGGACCGCCGAAGAGTGCAGGACATTGTTCAAGCTGCTGGGCAAAGAAATTGAGCTTGGGCTGGTTGTGGGAGAGGACGATCTGTACAGGAAGGGTGTGAACATATTGCCTTCTTACTTCTGCAAGGGGCTGGAATTTGACGCCGCACTGGTTTACGGAGCGGATGAAGTGAGCTATCGCGCGGGGAGAGATGAAAAGCTCTTATATACCCTTTGTACCAGAGCATTGCACAGATTGAACATATATTACAGCGGTAATCTCACTCCCATCATAAGCAGAATAAGCGGAGAACGATATAAAAGCCGGAGCTGTTGAGCTCCGGCTTTTATCACTGCTTCACAAAAACTACATTAATAGCCTTTACCAGGGCTTCTACACGATCTCCCTGCTTGAAGCCTGCATCATCAAGACTTTCTCTCGTCATCACGGACGTGAATCTCATGGTATTGTCCTGTCATGTGCCCCTCATCTTGACTTCCGCCATGATCTCATCAGCTTTTATAGCCTCGATTTCACCGACTACCTTGTTTCTTACTCCTGCCTGCAAATATATTACCTCCCTGTTTATCGAAATTTTCTATGTATAAGCATACATACATTAGTATTTTAAATAATCAGGGAAATATGCGAAAAAAATCAGGTACCAAGGTTTTGGTACCTGATCGGTTATTTCTTAGTCAAAGTACAAATAGCTCTGACGTGCGAAGTTTGTTTTCTTCCAGAATTTCTTTATCCACGGCTGTACATAGTAGTCAAGGCTGAAGGCTCCGCCTGCTCCACCCATAAGGGCAATAGATGCGAACACATACCAGAATATGTCCCAGCTTCCCAAAGCAGAGATTATAAAGTTCAGGCAGAGGAATATAGAGCCTGCTGATGCAAGGAAGGTAAACAGACCGCCAATAAGTGCCAGACCTATACCTATTTCCATCAGAACAACAGTTGCCTGGAATAAGAACGGGTTAAGTGTAATAATATTATCAGCGAACCACTGATATATTCCCCAAGGCTCAGCAAAGATAGGAGTCACTGTTGCTGCAGCTTCCGCGCCTTCTCCCCATGCCTCTGATGCTCCTGAGGTTCCTGCAACCTGTATGATCTTTATGTTAGCCGGATTCAACCAGCCTTCCTGCACCTTCTTAACACCTTCCAGAAGCCACATTACGCCTACGTATAAACGAAGGAGAACAAGCCATGAGGTATGGGTCCTGTGTGCAAGATGTCCGCCTACAAAGGACCTGTTGCTCTTCATATGGAAGAATTCATGCAGCAGGTAGTTCCATATAAGTCTCACACCGCCGACGCCCCATAAATAATGGAGGTTTACCAGGTGCTTCATTGCCATAGCTATAAAGCCTGACATCGGTGTACCCATGAGCTCAGCTACACAGTAGTGGCTTCCGATGGATACCATGAACCCGTGTGTTTTGAGATCAAACTTTTTCTTTGCTGTCTTTGTTATATCGGCTGCTATGTTGTGAGCAGCGCATTCACCTGTCTGAAGAGCTGTTTCGACAATCTGGGGTATCGGTTTGCCGTCTATTTCATAATATGCGTTGTCGCCAACCAGATACACTTCTTCTTTGTCCATACTCTGCATGTAGTCGTTGACCTGTACCCTGTTCCTCTTACCCTCTGTAAGGCCTGTTGAAGCTGTAAAGCTGCTGCCCTGTACTCCGCAGGTCCAGATAAGAGTTTTGGTCTTTATTTCCTGTCCGTCCTTGAGAACTATGCTGTCAGGAGTTGCCTTAACTATAGGCGAATTTGTCATCAGCTTTACGCCCTTCTTTGTAAGGAAAGCGGCAGCTTTTTTCTGAAGGCTTGGCCTTAATATCGGAAGTATTGTCGGCAGTGCTTCTATATTATATATAGAAACCTCGCTGGGATCGATCCCATACTTCTCACATAGAACATTTTTCCATTCAAAAAGCTCGCCCACAGTTTCAATTCCTGTAAAGCCTGCACCTGCAACAACAAAGGAGAGAAGCTCTCTTCTTTTCATTACATCTCTTTCATCCCTTGCAGCTTCAAAGCTCTTCTCAACATGCTCCCTGATTTTTAATGCATCCTTAAGGGACCATATGGTAAAACCATATTCTTTAACGCCTTCAATTCCGAAGAATGCCGGTTCAGCGCCGCAGCCGATCACAAGGTAATCATAGCTGTAGGTTTGTTTGCCGGATGTAAGAGTCTTTGCCTCATAATCTATGCTTTCGATTCTGTCCCTTACAAAATTGACCTTGGTAGCCTTAAATACATTATAAAGGTCTACCATTACGCTTTCTTTATCGGTCCTGTGGCCTGCAATTTCATGCAGCTCAGTAAGCAGAGTCTGAAAAGGATTGTCATTAATCAAAGTGATTTCAACACTGTGATCCTTCTTGAACTTTTTGCTTAATACCTTTGCCGCCTCGACGCCAGCGTAACCCGCACCAAGTATGACTATTTTCTTTAAGTCTGACAAGATAATACCTCCTGTATATAATAAAAATATAATATAATAAAAAATATTAATAAAAATATTCATTATTATTATATAATATATATCTAACAATTGCGATAGGTTTTATTATTTTTTGTGAAAAAGTTCTCATTTTAATATCGGTATTTTTTGAAATTTATTCCTTTATTCTCCAACATTTAATTAAAAACCTTTTTTTTGCATAAATATATATATGTCTGTACTGTTTATTTTTTTTATAATATAAGCAAGACTTGCTGTTTCGTTAAAACAATGGAAGAAGAAATAATAAACTTGTATAATTATATTGAAGGGAGTACCTTTGAAAGTTGTAACGAGGTAAAAGCTGTCCTCCGCCTCGTTGAAACGCTGGGGTAGGTTTTTGCAAGTGTGCAAAACTCTCATTAAAATCTTGTTATAAATCCTTACTTTTATGTGTAATCTACTATATAGAAAAACCTGGCATTGAAAGGAGTGAAGAAAGTGGGAAAGCTTGCAGGAGTATTCATTTTTCCTCATCCGCCTATAATGGTTGAGGAAGTCGGGAAAAATGAAACTGAAAAAGTAAAAAAGACAATTAACGCTGCGCTTGAGGCATCTGAACGGATTGCGTCCATCAGGCCGGATACGGTGGTTATAATCACCCCTCACGGTACGCTGCTGAGAGATGCAATGACCATATCCTCCGATAAAAGGCTGGAGGGAAGCTTTGCAAGCTTCGGAGCCCCCGGGGTGAGGCTGGGCTTCGACAATGATATGGAGCTTGTTGATAAAATATTGGAGCATGCCGACAAAAAAGATGTTTTTTGCATTTCAATGTATGAGGATGTAAAAAGGACTTACGGTGTAGCCCCGGGACTGGACCACGGAGCAATGGTCCCATTGTATTTCATAAGCAAGAAAAATAAGGCTTTCAGGCTGGTGCATATAACCTACAGCTTTCTTTCAAGGGAACAGCATTACAGGCTTGGGACTGCGATACGGGAGGCTGTGTCGGGGCTGGACCGCAAAGTCGTAGTGATAGCCAGCGGCGATCTGTCCCACAGGCTGACGGGGGATGCACCGGCAGGCTTTGATCCGTCTGGTGCCGAGTATGATAAAAGATACCTTGAAATAATAGAAGCAGGAGACGTAAAACAACTGATGTCAATGCCTGAAGACCTTCTGGATTCTGCGGGAGAATGTGCCTTTAATTCCACACTGGTGGCTATGGGCTGCCTTGAGAGCGGCAGGATAAGCGGAGAGGTACTGTCTTATGAGGGACCCTTCGGAGTCGGCTACTGCATAGCAGAGCTCCGCTCAGACACCTCGGAGCCTGCAAATACTGAAGAAAAAAAGCATGACCCTTATGTAAGGCTGGCAATCGACACTCTTGAGAGCTATGTAATGACGGGTAAGCAGCTTAAGGTACCCGAGGGGCTTCCGGTGGAAATGCTTACTAAAAGAGCCGGCGTATTTGTTTCCCTGAAAAAATACGGAGAGCTCAGGGGCTGTATCGGGACTATCCGGCCTACCACAAGCAGCATAGCGGAAGAGATAATTCAGAACGCCATAAGCGCAGGAACCGGGGATCCCAGATTTCTTCCGGTACAGGCAGAAGAGCTGCCTGAGCTGGTATATTCGGTGGATGTTCTGGGAGAGGCGGAGCCCATAGTGTCCAGGGC
>JAEXXN010000407.1 GCA_023405875.1 Bacillota bacterium
CCCATATAAGGATATTGAACGACAAGCTGCTGGAAGAGCTTAAAAAAGTCAGATAGCAAACAAATAAAAAGGATTAGTTGGACCAAAAGGTTTAACTAATCCTTTTATTTATACGATATTATTATAGAAGGATGTGCAGCGTCTTTCTTAAAATGACAAAATTGTCTAAAAGTTTTTTGCTATACTATACATAAATTAGGGGGAGACAGAGGAAATGAATGATTTATGTCGAATATTATTCTGGAATGAGGTTTTCTTATATAATAATAATAATCTAGTATTGGTTTTTACAGGAGGTTTCCGCTATGATAGATAGGATAAGCAAAAAGACACTCATGACAGAAAAGGCTCTGGATGCGGCATGGATGAGGAATGAAACGATATCAAACAACATTGCAAATGTAAATACTCCGGGCTTCAAGAAATCCTATGTCAAGTTTGAAGAGCTTCTGTCCGATGCTGCGGATAAGTTCCAGATTTCCGGCATCAAGAAGGATGAAAGATTTCTGCCCATAGGTAAGGATACAGCCCTTACGGTCTCCCCTGAAATAATTGGCGAGGAGCTCACTTCCATGCGCAGGGATGGAAACAATGTGGATGTAGACGTAGAAATGGCTGAGCTTGCAAAAAATACTATAAAGTACAATGCGTTGATATCTCAGCTGTCAAAGGAATTCAGCAAAATAAAGCTTGCAATTAACGGGAGGTAAAAACAATGGCATTTTTAAATTCAATTAATATCAGTGCTTCAGGATTAACTGCGGAAAAGCTGAGAATGGATGTAATTTCAAGAAATATAGCCAATGTCAATACAACCAGGACTGCCGACGGGACACCATACAGGAGACAGGTGGTTGTATTTCAGGAAGCAGAAAAAGCTATGTCCTTCAGCGACTATCTGAATGATGCCAGCAAAAGCATGATCGGTGCAGGAGTAAAGGCTGTCGGTATTACAGAGGATAAAACACCCTTCAAGTCCGTTTATGACCCGGGCCACCCTGATGCAGATGAGCAGGGTTATGTAAAGATGCCCAATGTAGACGTAATGACAGAGATGGTGAACATGATATCTGCCAGCAGAGCATACGAAGCTAACATCACTGCAATAAATTCCACAAAAAATATTGCAATGAAGACTCTTGAAATAGGACGAGCATAGGAGGTTAAGGTATGAAAATCGATTATTCAGTTGGAGCGGTACGCTTGGATAACGGAATAAATAGTAATATGAACGAAGGTAAGGAGAAGGTATCCTTCTCAGAATTCTTAAATAATGCGTTGTCCGATGTAAACAAGCTGCAGATTGAGTCGGAACAGTTGAATGAAGCCTTTGCCATGGGCAAGAATGACAACATGCCCCAGGTTATGATAGCGGCGGAAAAAGCAGATATGGCTCTGCAGTTTACCATTCAGATAAGAAACAAGATACTTGAAGCGTACCAGGAAATAATGCGGATGCCTGTTTAGGAATGTCAGCAGACAAAAAATATAACTTTAGTTGTTACATGAGGTGATTGGATGGGCGAATTTCTTAACAAGCTGAAAAGTAGCTTTAATGAGTTCTGGAGCGGCTTGGAAAAAGGTCAGAAAACCAGGATAATTATTGCTGCTGCATTATCGATTGTGTTGATTACGGGGTTTGTCATATATGCAAGCCGTCCGCAGCTGGAAATATTGTACTCAAATCTCAGTCAGGCAGATGCCGGTCAGATCAACGCCAAGCTCAAGGAACTGGGCGTAAATGCAAAGCTGGAGGGCACAACCATTTATGTTCCGGAGGAAAAGGTGGACGAACTGCGGGCACAATTGGCAGTCGACGGATTTTTAGGGGATGATTCGGTATATCCTGAGGAAACTCAGGCTTCATTCTATGAAACAAGTGAGGATAAAAACCAGAGATATCTTATTGCAAAGCAGAACAAGCTCCGCAAGGGGCTGAAATCAATAAAGGGCGTTGAATATGTAGATGTCAATCTCTATATTCCTGAAGACCAGACCTTTATTATCGATCAGAATACTAATGAATCAACAGCCTCATTGATCATAAAAATGAAGTCGGGATATCCTGCTCTTGACAGAAATCAGGTAAACGGCATAGTACAGTATGTGGCCAAGAGTGTAAAAGGCCTTCAGCCTGATAAGGTTTCAATAATAGATGAAAACGGAAGGTCGCTGGTACCGGAGGCAGGTACTCCCAATGCTTTGATATCGACGCAGATGGAAATGCAGAATGTAGTAAAGGCAGATATAGAAAAGAGTATCACCAAGTTTCTGGAAGCCCCCTTCGGCATGAATAATGTAAAGGTGACTGCAGCTGTGAAGCTGGACTTCAATTCATTGACACAGGATAAGATTACATATACAGCCCCGGATACCGAAAATAATGCCGGGATAGTAAGAAATATGCAGGATATAAAGAAGGAATGGGTAGATGCGGGGCAGGGCGGCGTACCAGGCACCGACACCAATACAGACATTGACCAGTATGCCGAGGTAGACTCGTCAAAAGCCCAATATAACGAGGCCAGTACGGTAGTAAACTATGAAATAAATGAAATAAAAGAGCAGATAATCAAGGAAATGGGTAATATCCAATCCTTATCGGTATCGGTGCTTATAAATGAAAACGGGCTTAAGGAAGAAGCACTTGCCGATACGGACGAGCTTGTTGCCAAGGTAAAGGATCTTGTCGATTACACCATACAGGGCTTTGATTATGAGATACCGTTAAATACTGACGGGACTGCAAAGGATGTTGTAAGAGTTGCACTTATGAAATTTGATACTACACTGGAGGACGGCATCAGAAGCGCAGAGGAAGAAGAAGCCAGAATGCGGAGAAATGAGCTTATTGTAATGGCAGGTACGGGAGTTGCTGCAGTGCTGGTATTCGGAGGCGCATTGTTCTTTATACTTAGAAAACGTTCAGGAAGCGCAGAGGTTGCTGCTGAGTATATGACTGACACTACAGGAAGAGCCATTTCTGCAGATATGATACCTGAGGGACCGGTTGCCGAAATAGACCTTGAGGATAAGAATGAAGTGAAGAAGAAGATTGAAAAGTTTGTAGGAGTTAAGCCGGAAACAGTGGCACAGCTCCTGAAAACCTGGCTAAATGAGGAGTAGGGGTGGTATATTTTGTCAAGAGTATCTAAAGGTAACCTAACGGGCAGGCAAAAAGCAGCAGTGCTTTTGATAACCCTTGGACCTGAAAAATCTGCAGCAATATTCAAGCATTTAAAGGAAGAAGATATAGAACAGCTTACCTTGGAAATAGCAAATATGAGAACAGTAGCGCCCGAAGAAAAGGAAGACGTGCTGAACGAATTTTATCAGATATGCGTAGCCCAGGAGTATATTTCCGAGGGTGGTATTTCCTATGCGAAGGATATATTGGAAAGAGCACTTGGGGGACAGAAGGCATTGGATGTA
>JAEXXN010000489.1 GCA_023405875.1 Bacillota bacterium
CGCCGTTATCGCGGATTATCGCCTCCAGGGCCTTTGCGGTCTCGATATTCTCCGGATAAGGCATGCCGTGAGAGATTATGGTTGATTCCAGTGCGACTATGGGCTTGTAATAGCGCAGCCCGTCAAGCACTTCCTTGTCTATATCAAGATAGTCTATATAGTTATTCATATCCGATACCTCCTAGCTTTGTGTTTCACTCCATGTCCTTAAATTCTGCCTTGCGATTTATTATACCTCAATGTATATATCAAATATAACATATATTGTCTTTGCTTTCAAAGAAGTTTATATGAAATACACCGGAAAGCAGCTGAACTATTATAGCTGACAGTACTTTGCACTTCTATAAAGCAAGGAATATATTTCACGTTTGAAGGACAGGGTATTGTTAATGCTTATGCAGCCTGTTAATGGAAAATGGGACATAAAAATCCGAAAAAATTTATATATATGCAAAGCCTTGAAAACACAACATTTCATTACCATCCTCATATAATATTATCAAAAAAATAGAAAAAAAGTTGTTGACTTGTGCTGAGAATGTTGTTATTATCTACTTTAAATAACGCGAAGCAAAAGCTATTGCCCATTAAAACAACAAAACGGGGCATCAGCGGCTGGAAAGGAAATTGTGTCATGTGGGAAATGAATAGAATCAAGCTTAACTTCATAAGCACAATTTCATACATTATCGGCAGGATTATCCTATTGGCAGTCCTAGGCATACTACTAAGCAGCCTGGTACTATCAATTACAGGTATAATCCTAATTGTCGTGCAGCTAATTATAAGCATTATTATAATTACAGGCATAATTATAAGCCTGATACAGATTATAGATAATTTAATAACAATAAAAACGATGACAGGTAAAAGTAGACAGATTTCATTCATTCAGAGAGTGGAGGTTGGTGCGATTCCATAGGGTGAATTTGTTGAAGATCTCATCCTTGAGTTGCAGGCTGAAATAATAGTAAGCCCCGCCGGCTGAGCCGTTAAAATGAAAGAGAAAAAAATTGGGTGGTACCGCAAAGACTTTTTGCCCCATGTTGGGCGAAAAGTCTTTTTTATTTACCAAAATTCGTAAAGGCTGTCAGTTGTTAAAAATGTTTCATTCAGAAGCTTTTTAAATATTAAATTCAGAGGAAAACAGGAGGAATGTAAAAATGTCAAATGCAAGGATGTACTACGAAAAGGATGCAAATCTGGAGCTGCTATCGGGGAAAAAGGTTGCCGTTATAGGCTATGGAAGCCAGGGCCACGCCCACGCGCTGAACCTGAAGGAAAGCGGAGTAGATGTATGTGTAGGCCTGTACAAGGGCAGCAAGTCATGGGAGAGTGCGGAGCAGGAAGGGCTGGAGGTGTATGAGGCAGCGGAGGCTGTCAAGCAGTCAGACTTTGTGATGATACTTGTACCTGATGAAAAGCAGGCAAAGCTGTACAAGGCTTCAATAGAGCCGAACCTGGCTGAAGGCAAGTCGTTGATATTCGCCCACGGCTTCAACATACATTACGGACAGATCGTGCCTCCGGAGAATGTTGATGTATTCATGATAGCGCCGAAGGGGCCGGGGCATACGGTAAGAAGCCAGTTCAAGGAAGGACGCGGAGTACCCTGCCTGATAGCTGTATATCAGGATTACTCGGGAAAGGCCAGGGAAAATGCACTGGCGTATGCCAAGGGCATAGGAGGGGCAAGAGCCGGAGTATTGGAAACAACCTTCAAGGAGGAGACCGAAACCGACCTTTTTGGAGAACAGGCAGTACTTTGCGGCGGAGTTACCGAACTGATGAAGGCAGGCTTTGAAACCCTTGTGGAAGCGGGATACCAGCCGGAAAGCGCGTATTTTGAATGCCTCCATGAGATGAAGCTCATTGTTGACCTTATAAACCAGGGGGGCCTGAGCTATATGAGGTATTCGATAAGCGACACCGCTGAATACGGCGATTACACCACAGGCAAGAGGATAGTGACTGAGGAGACCAGGAAGGAAATGAAAAAGGTCCTGTCGGAAATACAGGACGGCACCTTTGCGAAGAACTGGATATTGGAAAATCAGGCTAACAGGCCATCCTTCAATGCAATGAGGAAAAGGGAGCAGGAGCATCAGGTAGAGCAGGTGGGAAAGGAATTAAGAAAGATGATGTCCTGGATAGATAAAAAATGAAAATCGGGAGGTAATGAAAATGTCAAAGAGGATATATATTTTTGATACAACCTTAAGAGATGGCGAACAGTCGCCCGGAATAAGCCTTAACGTCAGCGAAAAGCTCAAGATAGCCGCTCAATTAAGCGAGCTGGGCGTCGATGTCATAGAAGCAGGCTTTCCGATATCCTCCAACGGAGATTTTGAAAGCGTGAAAGCAATAGCAAAGAATGTAAGGAATTCAACGATAGCAGGGCTGGCAAGAGCAGTCAGGCAGGATATAGACAGAGCCTGGGAAGCCCTTGCCTATGCCGAGAATCCAAGGATACACACCTTTATCGCCACCTCGGGAATACACATGCAATACAAGCTTAAGATGCAGCCTGAGGAGGTATTGGAAAGAGCGGCAGAAATGGTCGCCTATGCCAGTAAGCTGTGCCCGGAGGTTGAGTTTTCTCCAGAGGATGCAACAAGAACAGACCCTGAGTTCCTGTACAGGGTACTTGAGGCAGTTATCAATGCAGGAGCAAAGGTAGTCAATATCCCTGACACTGTGGGCTACACGACTCCTGCGGAATTCGGCAGGCTTATCCGGAATATCAGAAATAACGTAAGCAATATTGATAAAGCCCTCATAAGCGTACATTGCCATAACGACCTGGGTATGGCGGTAGCAAATTCGCTTTCAGCAGTAGAGAATGGTGCGGATCAGGTTGAATGCACAGTGAACGGTCTGGGTGAACGGGCCGGAAATGCTGCACTGGAAGAGATAGTGATGGCGCTCAGGACCAGGAAGGACCACTATGCTACAGCTACAAACATTATAACCGAAAAGCTGTACAGAACCAGCTCAATGATAAGCTTCGCTACGGGTTTCCAGGTCCAGCCCAACAAAGCCATAGTAGGGGCCAATGCATTTGCTCATGAATCCGGAATCCATCAGCATGGGGTAATGGAAAACAGCGAGACCTATGAGATCATGACACCGATGTCCATAGGACTGAAGCAGAGCCAGATGGTACTTGGAAAGCACTCCGGGCGCCATGCCTTCGAGGAAAAGCTTAAGGACATGGGCTACGAAAACCTTGGCCAGGAAGAAATGGATAAAGCCTTCAAAGCCTTCAAGGAGCTGGCAGATAAAAAGAAGTATGTCATGGACAGGGATATAGAAGCTCTTGTCACACAGGAATCCAACAAGGTAAATGAGGTATACAGGCTTGAATACTTCCAGACCTCAAGCGGCAGCAATATGACCTCAACCTCAATGGTCAGGGTGAGCTGCAAGGATTATGTGAAGGAAGAGGCTGCCTGCGGAGACGGTCCGGTTGACGCGATATTCAATGCCATAGACAGGGCTACCGGGAAGAAGGTAAAGCTGGATGAGTATTCAATAAAGGCTTCTACCGGTGACAGCGACGCTCTGGGCGAGGTTACTGTAAGGGTATCCGAGGGCAATATGAAGGCAGTGGGCTATGGGGTCAGCACAAATATAATCGAAGCAAGCGCCAGGGCATATATAAACGCAATAAACAACCTGGAGGCAAGAATAAACGAACATGATGCAAAAGAGGCAAGAGGCATGAAATTCAAACACTTTAATTATTTCGGAGAAGGGGATGAGCGCAATTGGGAATTTGAAGCAGCCAGTATTGTATGATTCAACTCTGAGGGACGGCGCCCAGGGAGAGGGAATATCCTTCACAGTAGGGGACAAATTGAATATTACCAGGAAACTGGATGAATTCGGAATAAAGTATATTGAGGCAGGAAATCCCGGTTCAAATCCCAAGGATATGGAGTTTTTCAAAAGGGCGGCAGGACTCAAGCTCAAAAACTCAAAGCTGGCTGCCTTCGGGAGTACAAG
>JAEXXN010000490.1 GCA_023405875.1 Bacillota bacterium
CTGCAGTTCTTCCTACCCAATTGAGGGTAACATTCAAATTATTTATTGACAGCGAGAGGACAGGTTTGCCCGGAGCAACTGCTTTCAGTGCATTAACGGCATTTACCATCATTCCTGTCACAGTGGCATCCTCATCCAGATTACTTAGAACAACACCGGTTTTCATAATTACTTCCTTTAGCTCTGCAGTGTTAAGGTTCGGATTCTTGCTTAGAAGCAGTGCAGCTATACCCGTAACATGAGGTGCTGCCATGGAGGTGCCTCCATTGTAGCCATAAGACGACAGAGTCCCCTCATACAAAATAACAGAGTGTGCACTGCCTGAGGCTGTGGGTCGTATATGATCAATATATTCAGTAAACCCTGTAAGATTATATGATATACCTTCAAAACCAGTTCCCGCCGCGCCTTTAATTTTTTTATTTCTTCCATAGTCCGAATAAATAACCTCTATATCCAGATAATCGGCGACCAAGGTACTGTCCTCGATACCGTACAGTGCATCCTGTCCGAACAATATAAAGGTTTTGCCCTGCTTCAGATATTCAATAAGGTTTAACTGGTCATTTGTAGTAAGCGTTGTGTCGTCATCCTCACCAAAGGTATCACCGGTAAACCAGAAAACCACATCCCTGACTGACATTTGTGCCAGGCTGGGACCGTCACTGTAACCATTTGCTACATATACGGCCTGTGGACAGTATAGCCGGCATCAGCCAAAGCGCTCGCATATACATGATTGTAATAGTCATAGGGATAGCCCTGGCCGTCATCGTCAACAAGCATTACAGAGGCACTTGCGCCTATACCTGACATAGCCTTCTTAACTATATTTGAAGCCTGTTCCGCGCTGCCCAGGTTCTCAAGCCCAAAGGTAGCAACAAAGGCCTTATGAGTTCCTGACACACTGACTGCTGCCGTTCCTTCTTCGATGGATTGTAAGGTACTCAATATATCTACGCCCGGAGCAGCTATATCCACAGATTCCTTTCCGTAATTTGAAAAATATGCCAGATAACCATCTCTATCCACTGCCGCAACCGAAAGGATATTTTCGCTGTCAAGGCCGGCAGGGCTTACACTACGTATGTCTATATTAGTTGAACTATTTCCCGCTGCTGCTACAAAAAGCATACCTGATTCTTCGATGGCTTCCTTAAGGGCGCCATCTGTTGAATTAGTAAATCCCCCCCATGAGTTGTTGGATAATTTTACTCCCTTATTCGCTGCATACCTTATTGCCCTTATAGCATCAAAGGTACTACCTCCTTTAGGCCCAATAAATTTAAGGGACATTATCCTTACATTGGGAGCGATACCTATTACGCCTTCTGAATTTGCTTCTGCTGCTATTGTCCCTGCCACATGGGTTCCATGATCATCATACTGACCGAATACCAAAGGACTATTCCCACAAAAATCCCAGCCGTAAATATCATCAATATACCCATTTCCATCATCATCAATACCGGGTATGCCCGATACTTCCGCTGAGTTTTTCCACATTATATCCCTCAGGTCCGGATGATATACATCTATGCCGGTATCAATAACAGCAACCACTACGTCTGAATTACCCTGGGTTATCTCCCATGCTTGGGGGGCATCAATGTCAATATCCGTAATGTTATTCAAACCCCACAAATCGGGGAAATATGGATCCTCCGGTACAACCCCGGTTGGGTAATACAAGTAATTAGGCTGTACATACTCTATGTCATCACGTTCTGCCAAACCTCTCAAAGCTCTGCTGACATTTCCTCCCGATTTGACGGTAAACAGTCCCATATTTAAGGAATCAACGACTTCCTTTGTCTTCAGCCCGTTTTCCCCGGCAAAGGCCGACATTCCCCCAAGGCTTGTACCATCCTTGAATTTGATTAATAGCTCACCTTCCCTGTATGCGGGTCTTTCTGCCGGTTCCTCTTCATGCTTATCCGCCTCTCCGGCAGCTGCAAAACAGGTCGTCCCACTGATAACAGTTGAGAAAACCAGTGTAAAAGCAATTAAGAGACAAAACACCCTTCCTCTACTACCTCTCAAAATACCATCCCGTTCCGTTAATTTGTATCTATTTCAACTTCATTGGTAGACAGCACCTGATTGTTGAAATCATTTACAGAGCTGTTTATAGCAATGGTTTTCCTTCTCTTGCTCACCTTCATACATACCGCCTCCCCGTATATACTAAGAATATTCTATCATGTCAGCCAAATTTCTACAATAAAAAGCGCCTTTACACATAATTGTAAAGGCGCAGTCATCACAGCTTTAATTCGTATCCACTTCTATTTTCTTTGTTGAAACAGGCTGATAATTATAGTCCCTGATACGGTTTCTTCCCGATGAAGTTATTTCTATCGTCAATTTCTCATCACTGTCCAGCTCATTATCCAGTTTGATAGTTATTGTATTACCGTCAAATACCACCTTATCGGAGGTACTGTCATCATAACCCGCTCCGGATAATTTAAAATCATTCATATTAAGGTTGCTTATGTCCAAATTCCTGTTTGCAACTAAAGTAATCACATCATTATCCTCATTTATGCTTGCCGATATTATCTCAAGCTTTTCAAGCTCAATATCCTCGCCGTCAAATTCCACTTCTCTATAATCCGAGTATATGCTCGTATCCTGCAGATCCTTGACAGCGCCGCTTGCCACAAGCAGATATTCGTAGTCCGGATTCAGAGCTTCATATTGGGTGTTCAGATAAAGGGTAACTGTTTTCCTGTCAGCTGAAAGTAATGCCTTTGAAACTCTCTGTGTCCTTGTGCTGCTTCCGGAGGCTCTTTTTACTGTAAATGAGCTATTGGTTACAGGCTTTATCTCCTCGCTCATCTCGAACTGTATAGTATAGCTGTCCAGGACACTAATATCTGAATATATATAAGGCGGATCATTGTCGTCAGAGTCCCCGGCGAATTCTATATAGCCGTCAGAGCCTGTATCTACCGGATTCAGCCCCGCTGCATCCTTTATCCCTGACTTTACATAAAGCTTGTAGTCTATGTCCTTAAGCTTGGTACTGCTGGTTATGTAAAGTATAACCTCATCTGTGATCTCACTCTCATTCTCCACAGAGACACCGCTGATCGTTACACCGCTTTTTATATCAAACTGATTCTTGGTTATTCCCTTAACCGGCTCACTGAAGGTAACCAAAACAGCTGTACTGTTTATTGCCTCAACCTCGAGCACCTCAGGCTCTTCATTAGGTATGTTTGTTCCTGCAAAAAGCTTTATATTTTCATCATTCCTGGTAGCAAGTCTGTCAACATCCAGTACCTCCACCTGATATATGCTGCCCCATTCAAAAACATTAGGGTTCTTTGAGGAATTCGTCTTAAACTGGAGTCTCACATTTTTCTTTCCATCCACAAAGTACTTGTAGAAATCCAGCTTGGACGGCAAACCGCTGTCATATCCATCAGGCACCGAAACCTCAACATCGAGATCATCCAGCTCATCATCGGTAAGCTCGTGGCTGAAGACAAGATCTATTGTATTTACATTTACAGGCACCACTGTTTCAAGAACCAGGCCGCCGCCACTGCTGCCGCTGCTCTTGGCGCTGCTTACACCGGCAAACTTCTTTGTGCTCACACTATCTGAGGTGCTGATCTTATTGCCGTATACATCCTTTACCCCACTCACACTTATTGTATAAATCTTTCCATTGTCCTGTTCCGCGGTAAGCAAGGTAACGACCCTGCCGGTATCATCCAGCCTTGCCCTGGCTGCATAGCCCAGTTTATCATCCAGGTCATAGTTGAACACATCCTGTGCAGTTTCTCTATCAATCCTCTTATTGAAAGTAACGATTATCTCATTTGCATTTCCCTTTACCGTATAGCTCAGATCCTTGCTGTCTTCAACCATTCCTCCAAAGGTACCCTTGGTGCTGCTTACCCTGTTGCCCCATTCATCATATACATTAGATATTGTAAGGGTATAAAGCGTTCTCTGTGTCTGCTTTTCAGTTATAAGCGTAACATTTTTCCCAGTCCCATCCAGTATTGCATCTATTACCTCTAAGCCATTGTTTATGGAATAGTTGTCTATATCCTCTGCGGAAACCTTATCCATTTTTTTCGTAAAGGTAACCTGAATTTCATTGCCGGATATCGCAAGAACCACTGCGGAAGCATTGCTTTTATCCGGTACAAAGCCAAAAACTTTCCTGTTCATGGTATTGCCCCAGGTATCCTCCACTCCTGATACAGTCAGCCTATAGCTCTTGGAAGAGTTCTGTTCCGAGGTTGTAAGAGTCACTACCGTTCCGCTTTCATCAAGCTCCGCATCTGTTATTGACAAGTCGTCTGAAAAATAGTTGTCGATATCCTCTGCCGACCTTTCGGAGACTCTCTCATTGAATACAATCGTTACAGTTTTGCTGTTTTCAGACCTTACACTCTTTATCTGCGGTTCGCCGGAATCCTCTCCTGCACCGTCAAATGGAGCTCTGTACCGGTCAATTTTATTCCCTGCAGCATCCGTTACATTCTGAACTGTCAGCCTGTAAAAGTCCCTGGTGGATATGTCAGTTGTTTTCAATATCACAGACTCTCCTGAATTGTTTACATCAGCACTAAGGATAGACACATCATATTCAATCAAATAATTATCCAGTTCCTCCAAAGAGGATCTGTCCATCTGCTCACTGAAGGTAAGCAGTATTTCGTTTCGGCCAAGTAGTTCATGCTTTACTGTGGGCTTTGTCGTGTCCTCAGGCATTGCTACATACTTAGCCTTATAATCTCTGATTGCCTTTCCATCTGTCGGCGCCAATGTGTTTATTGTAATTTCGTATGCATTAAAGGGTTTCGCTTCCATTGTGGTTATAATAGATTTTTTGCCGTTAGAGCCCACAGATAAAACCGATAATCTGTCGTCAGAGTCAAGCTTCGATATTTCAATATCCGACTTATTAAGGAGGAGCTCCTCTTCAAACTCAACTTCAAGCCTTGTATTTGACAATGCAGTAAAGCTTGCCACTTCCACTTCCTCCGCAGAAAGGGTAAAGCCCGCAGCAAAAGCCTTATTCGATGTAATGATCCCTTTTTCCACCATGATATCTATAAGCTTTTTATCTTCATCCGCCGGATTGGTATTCAACGCATTATATATGCCCTTTGCGATATCATTTACAGTAAAAGATTTTATTCTGGTTATATCTGAAGCAGCTTTCACCAATCCAATCTCCTCAGCAAATTCGAGGGTTTCTGCATATTCAAAATCCGACCCCTGCCTGTAGCCCAGAGACTCAAGCATGACCTTATAGAAGGCTTGTCCATTTATGTTGTCAAGAACTCCGAAGCTTCCATCGGGATAGCCTCCCCAGCCCAGTTCCGGATTATCCTTTGCATAGGCCAGAAAATTCTCTGCCCAGCTTACCCTTGAAGCATCCGTGAAATTATAACTGCCCTGGTGTTCTCCTGCCTCAGAGTATAGACCCTTAAGCCTTAAAGAGATTATGTAAGCCTGTATCCTTGTAGGAGTCTTGGCCAAATATTTCGACGTTACCCCGGTTGCATCTTCACCTATAAGTACACCCAAGACCTTGCAGGCTTCAGCCTCCTTGCCTATGCTGTCCGCCTGTACAGCCAGCCCAGGCATCGAAGCTGCCATAATAATTATTGCCATAAATACAGCCAAAATCCTATGTTTCTTCATAGTTAACCTCCTCAAAACCCATTATTGTACTTTTCTCAATCATTGCTCATATTAGACTGACATACTTCCATTTTTGTTCCATAATCCGATCCGAAATCCTTCTCTGTTACGCCAAATTTTCATAACAGCACTCCCGGCTATTCTTAGTGCAGAAAAGAATCTTCCCTAATTTTCAGCTCCCTTTATTTTACTATACAAAGTTATTCTATACCAATTGTAACAAACTTGCAATGTGAAATGGGGCTTAAACGCTTTGATTATCTCACATTTAGTAGTATAATAAGCTTAACAGCAAATTTTGCGGGGATAAGTGAAACAAATCAAGGTATATACTCGTATATATAGTATATGCAATTTAAAACTAGGAGGATCTATGATGAAAAGATTATGCAGAGCATTAGCACTTACAATATGTGCTGTAATGCTTTTATCTACCCTTACAGTTGCAGCAGATTCGGGTGGAAAGACTATCTTGACTCTTGAGGAAGCAAAGAAGATTGCCCTGAAGAATAATACCCAGTACAAGCTCCAGGAAAGCTACATACAAGAAAAGCTGGAGGACTACAGAGATATAGCAGATAAAACCACAATCAGCAATAAAGGAAGCTCAGTAGTAGATAAAATCAGCAATAGAATAAATAATAAATTAGCAGTTGACAGTGCTTATAACGCAGTTGAGCTTGAGATTTTCAATAAGAATGATATCAAGAGAGCATCGGATTATAAAGTAACAAATGCTTACTATAATGTTATGAAGGCAAAGTATTCTCTGGACAGTAAAAACCGCACCATGGAGCTGTCCAGAAAGGATCTGGAAATAGGAGAAATACAATTTACCCTGGGACTTATAACAAAGACTACTCTTTCGCAATTGGAAAATTCATATAAGGCTTCCCAGGCAACATATAGCTCAGCTTTTTCAGATTTTGAAAACTCTGTGTCAGCCTTAAGCAAGGAAATTGGTAAAACATTGGATGTCTCTGAAGATGATATTGATATGACAATAGGCATACCTGACACAACATCGCTGGATCTGGAAAAGCTCAAAGCAGATAACTTAAAGAATAACCCCAGTTTTTTTAACATAATAAATACACTTGAGCTTGCAGAATACAAGCAATTAATGGTTGAGCAGGAATATGAGGATTATGAAGAATCGGTCTCCCGAATCAGTGAAAATATAGAAAACCAATTCAATGATTTAAAATATAAGGCAAACAGAGACTACGAAGATACCAAATATGCCTATGACGAAGCTCTGAAAGACCTGGAGCTGTCACTGAAATCCCAGCTTGCAGCAATCACTACAATGCAGGAATCTATAACAAACATCAGAAAGAGCTTCGATAATACAATAACAACCCATGAACAAAACAAAACCAAATACGGGCTTGGACTGATTTCACGAAATGAATTTGAAAAGAGCGAATTCGCTATTAAGGATGTCCAGAATCAATTATCTACAGCAATTGTGAATCTTAACACACAATATCTGGCTCTGACACAATACAGCTACACACCGGAGAAATAGATCAAAAATATGTACGGGCGATTCATGAATCGCCCCTTGCTTATTGTATTAGGAATACTACGGGCTAGGCCCGTGGTTCAAAAAGGCTTTTAGCTATGAATAGAAAAAAGTAACCTCCTTTGTTAAAATTGATGATGGTTCGCCAACCGCATCAAAAACAAAGGAGGTCATCCAAATGGATAGTCAAAGTTTAGCACATAGTAAGTGGAATTGTAAATATCATATCGTGTTTGCAGCGAAGTACCGTAGACAAGTAATCTATGGAAAGATAAAAACTGATATAGGGAAAATACTGAGAAAGTTGTGTGATCATAAGGGGTAGAAATTCTTGAAGCAAACGCATGCCCAGATCATATACATATGCTGGTAAGTATTCCGCCAAAACTAAGTGTTGCCCAGTTTATGGGTTATCTGAAGGGAAAAAGCTCACTCATGATATTCGATAGACATGCGAATTTAAAATATAAGTATGGTAACCGGTAGTTTTGGTGTAAAGGGTACTATGTGGACACGGTAGGAAGAAATAAAAAGGCAATAGAGGAATACATAAAGAATCAATTACAAGAAGATATAGCATACGATCAAATAAGTATGAAAGAATATATTGACCCGTTTACGGGTGAGCCAGCAGACAAGAACAAAAAATAAACCGCCCCTTTAGGGGCAGTTTGTGACAACTATGCGGTTGGCGGAATTTTCAACGTGTCTTAAGACACAGCCAGTAATATGCCCTTATAGGGCTGAGCAAACTACCCGTTTTATGGGTAGTCATGATTCAAAACTTATTGTGAATCCATCTATCCTTATTTCCTCATTTTGTCCTGTTGCAATTTCCAGAGTCAGTTCTTTGATATCTTCCAGTATAGCAAACTGCAAAGGCTCATAGCTCTTCCATTTACTGTCCAAGGTAAAAGTATTTTCTTTATTTATACTTCCGAAGCTTGATCTTATATTTGCTTTTACATAAAGCTTTTAATCTTCACTTATACCCTTTGCGAATATTTTTAGAGTACTCGTTTTCCCTTTCATTGCCCTGTTTTCCAGAAGATTTGCCAAGTTAATAATAACACCGGACTCACCTGTGTAATAGTTCTTTATATTTAACGAACTGATCGTGTCTTTACTGTCGCTCTCATTTATTTCAGCTATAACCCCGGTCTTTTTATTCCAGACTGCACCATAGCTGTCTGTATAGTTAGGTTTATCAATCCTGAAGCCAGTATCAAACAC
>JAEXXN010000127.1 GCA_023405875.1 Bacillota bacterium
TATTTATCTTTTATCATTCTGTCACCCAAAGTGACTCCATCAATATAGTCCATTTTCGTAATATGAGGATCATCTGTTTTATAATATTTCACTGTTGGCAAAGAAGTCTTATTAACCTCATTTTGAATTTGTATTTCATAAATAATCCATTCAGGAGGATAAGTATATTTATAGTGCTTATATGCAAATCCATTCCAGTAATATACCTTTGCTTGCTTTCCTGTTCCTATTTCTTTTTTTGTATTATCAAATAATTCATTCATCATACTTATCTCCCATTTATTAAGCTGGTATATCCAATTTTATTTCATATAATCAAACCGTTATTCAATATAGGAATCGTACCTCTTAATAAGCCAATCTGCACCATCTGTCACATAACTGCTGCATCTATCGTGAATATCTCTAATTTGTGATATCTTCACGAGCTTATCTTATATATCTCCTCTATATCCGTCATTAAAATAGCTGTCAAAATCATAACCTCTATTTCTTCCCATATAGCAACTTTCTATCATATAAATAATAAATATATTCATAATTTTACTTCGGATATATTACTCCTCATCCCCGTAGAAATCAAGATAAGAGTACTGCTTCCCGCCCTTGTGCCAGCCAAGTATGGCTTCCAGGTTGACATTCTGGGTTGCTCTCAGGATATTGGTATCTACATTTTCTATCTTGACCTTCAGTTCCTTTATCAGGTCTTTTATCTCATAGCGTTTGTTCGCTATCTTTTCGGCAGACACCATGCAGGCGCAGTTAAGAGGCCATATCCCGCTGCTTTGTGTGAACTTCTCTATATAGAGCTCTTCCACATAGTACAGCGGCCTTATAAGCTCCAGTCCCTTGAAGTTTGTGGATCTCAGCTTGGGCAGCATTGTCTTGAAACTGCCGGCATATAGAACATTCAGCATGGTGGTCTCTATTACATCGTTGAAATGGTGTCCAAGGGCAAGCTTGTTGCAGCCCAGCTCCATTGCTTTTGAATAAAGGGCTCCCCTTCTCATTTTCGCGCACATGTAACAGGGATAATCCTTCGCTATCCTGTCTACTACCTCAAATATGCCCGATTCAAACAGGTGTATGGGTATCTCCAGGTACTTGCAGTTCTCTATAAGAAGCTCCCTTATATTATCATGATAACCCGGGTCCATTGCTATAAACTCCAGCTTAAAAGGAACATCTCCGTGTTTCTGAAGCTCCTGGAACAGCTTTGCCATAAGCATGCTGTCCTTGCCTCCGGATACGCCTACCGCTATCTTGTCCCCTTCCTCAACCAGGTTGAAGTCCTTTATTGCTTTTATGAATTTGCTCCATATGTACTTCCTGTATTTTTTTATCAGGCTTCTCTCAATATCCTGCAGCGTCTTTCTTTCACTGAAAGGAACCAGTATCTCGCAGCCCTTTCCGGCAATATCGCTCATTTTCATTACCTCATCTTTATAAGTTATAACGCATCAGTAGAAAAATCTTCTTCCCTTTGCGCGTTTCAACGAGGCGGTAGTTATGCTCAACCCTTAGTGAATAAATAAAGTTGTACCATCCAATTCCAGAGGTGGAGAACATCTATCGCCTCGTTATATTTACACAACACAACTAACAGTATACAATTTATTATAAATATCAGCTATAATTAAATCAAATATTTATTGTGGAGGCTTTAACATGATTAAATTTCCTGAAAGGCTCCCGCTGGCGAACCTGCCGACGCGGATAGAAAAACTGGAAAGGCTTTCAAAAGCTGCCGGGGGACCGGATATATACATAAAGAGAGATGATCAGACCGGCATCGAGCTTTCCGGCAATAAGATCAGGAAGCTTGAATACTCTTTAAAGGAGGCCCTTGACAGGGGCTGCGACTATCTGATAACCTGCGGAGGACTTCAATCCAACCACTGCAGGGCTACTGCCGCTGCTGCAGCAAAGCTTGGCCTGAAGAGCTGCCTGGTATTGAGGGGAGCAGGGGATTCAGAGCCGGAGGGCAATCTTCTTCTTGACATGCTGCTGGGTGCCGATATCCGTTATGTTACAGCCGAGGAATACAGCAAGCAGCGAGCGGAAATAATGGAGGGCATAAAGGGTGAGCTGGAGCAGAAGGGCTTCAAGCCCTATATAATACCTGAAGGAGCCTCCAACGGAATCGGCAGCTTCGGATATTACAACGCATTGGAAGAAATAATTGAGCAGGAAAAGGAAATGGGCATCCATTTTGACTGCATTCTCCTTGCTACCGGCTCGGGAGGCACATATTCAGGCCTTTGGCTGGCCAACAGGCTGCATAATAATACCGCCGACATCTACGGCGTGATCGTGGGTTCGGATGCAGAGTATTTTAAAGCAAGGATTCCTGAAATACTGCGTGAGAGTATGGGCTACATGGATGTCGATGTCCCGGTTGACCGGGAGGACATAAAAATAATTGACGGTTATGTGGGAAGGGGCTACGCTCTGAGCCGGCCGGAGGAGCTTGGCTTCATACGTGAGCTGGCGGCACTGGAAGGGGTTATACTTGATCCGGTTTATACAGGAAAGGCAATGTACGGGCTGATAACGGAAATCAAGAAGGGCACCTTCAAAGATTATAAAAACATACTCTTTATTCATACCGGAGGACTGTACGGACTCTTTCCCCAGGGGGACCTGTTTGAATTATAATAAAGGCTTCCAAAGCATTTTAACAACTAAGGAAGCATTTATTGAAACTCGCTTACGGAAAGTGGCACACCAAGGTAATTTATACTTTCCTGCTCGTTATAAAAAAGGCTTCTTTCCGTAATTGGAGAGAAGCCTTTAAGCTTTCTTATCAAAATATCTGCCAAAGTGATTACCCATTGATTTTCTCATATTATCCATAAAATAATCGGTATCCTTGTTATCAGACTTCGATACCGTTGTGGTCTTTCCACCTGAGATGTAAGCCCTTCCGCATTCCGGACAGACATCGGTATGTATCTGTACCGACTGGGACACTATATTCCGCCCTTCTCGCCGGGCTTTCGCACCTTCTCTTGAAACATGCTCCTGCTCATGGGACATTACAGCGGCACCTGAGCTCTCCGGTGAGATATGGGTAGGGGTTTTGAAGGATACCCCCGCATCATCGGAGCCATCGACATACTTCCGACTCTCACAGGTCCTGCACTCCACAGCCCCTATCCTTTTCATAAGCCTGTCGTTCTGCATGCTCCCCACTGCCGGTGATTGTCCCCCGGAGCTTGCATTGCCTGCCGGAGGCGCTGCAGTTGAACCCGCTGTCCCATTGCCATATCCGGAATATTGACTTATATTATTGTAACGGTCAGGTCCAATCTGAAGAGACATAAGCAGCTCCCCTTTTATAACTGGAATATTATATATATTATACCATATTACTATTTAATACTGAATATTTTTAACCCATATACCGTTTTCGTCAGGCTTGCTGCCTGAGTACGGCCTGCAATATGATCAAAACAGGAGCGTATTGTACACATTGTACAATACGCTCCCCTGTAAAAGAAAGCTACTCCGTCTGCTCCAATCTCTTCATCGTCACAACATCCTCAAAAAACTTCTTGTCGTATGACATACTGACTAATGCAGTTTTATTGCTTGCTTTTGTCTGAAGCACCTTCACTATCCTGCCGGGGCATACTGCCTGCCCTTTCCTGTCAGCGGCAGTAACCGTATCCCCTGCCTCAGGCAATGGAAGGTATTCATAGGGAAAGGTAATGAGCGCTTCCTCCTCCGAATAGCAGTAATCCTTGACATATATAGCCAGTCCTGGACAGGCTGCAACGCATATACCGCAACCTGTGCATTTTTCAAAATCAATAAACGGAAGATTTGTTATCGGTTTTCCAACCTTTATTGCACCTTTCGGACATGAGGTTTCACAAGGATTGCACGGTATTTCCTCAATACATTCTATAACTGAGATCGGCCCCTTGAGATAATCCTCCTTTTTCGGAAATGCCGGAGAGTTCCGCAATTCTTCAATAGAGGGGCAGCCTACTTTTTTCAAACAATTCTCCATTATACCACCAGCTCCTTTGCTGCCGAAAGCAATTTATCCTTTGCTTTTCTCCTTTTTTCTCCAAAAACACCACAGCGCAGCGAATTCAGGCTTTCCCAAATTTCATCCGACCGCTTTGCTCCCTGTTCAGCGCTCAGGTATCCGAGTGCTGCCGCTGCATTGGCACCTGCCAGCTTACCTTCCTCCATAGCAGTGCTTGCTTCCTCTACCCCGGAAATATCTCCTGCCACATATATGCCTTTGACAGTCGTTTCCATTTTGGTATCATGTATCGGTATATGTCCGCCCAACTCAGGTACAAATTCAAATTCACAGCCTGCCGTCCATGCAAGCTCAACCAGCGGTGTCAATCCGGTAGCCAGACAAACGGTATCAGCTTCTATAACCCTTTCCGATCCGGGTACAGGCTTCCAGCTTGAATCAAGCCTGACAATTTCAACCGCCTCAACCTTTGCTTCTCCTATTGCCCTGGAAATGGTATGTGACGTATACAGCGGCACTCCTGCCCTGCACACCTTGGCAGTATGGACCCCATAGCCTCCCAGGGTCGAAGCAGCTTCAACAATTGCCTTTACATCCGCTCCAGCCTGCATAAGCTGGTAGGAGACAATAACCCCAACATTGCCTGACCCCAGCATCACAACCTTTTTACCCGGAAGGACCCTGTGAACGTTCATCATGGTCTGCGCCGCTCCTGCGCTCATTACACCGGGAAGTGTCCAGCCGGGAAAGTTTATGGCATTTTCTACTCCCCCTGATGCAAGTATTATCGCATCTGCTTCCAGGTTCACGGTCTCTTTTCCATCTTTTACGACCCAAATAGTTTTATCCTCACTTATTCCACACACTTCGGAATTGAGCCAGACCTCTATACCCAGGCGCCTGGTCTCCTCCAGAAGAAGAGTTCCGATATCGAAGCCACGGGTACCGGCCTTATGCTCCTTAGAACCGAAAAATTTATGTATCTGCTTGAAGAGCTGCCCTCCCGGCTTGGTATTCTCATCTATAACAAGCACCTTTACACCGCTTTTGGCCGCTTCTATGGCTGCGGAGAGGCCGGCCGGTCCTGCTCCTACCACTACCAAAGGTATCTTATTCATTCTCCTTGTCCCCTCCCCATATTCCCACACCCTGCTGGGTTTCAACGATCATTCCCGCTTTGATGGGAGTAATACAGGTCCTTATATTCGGAATACCATCCACAGTCATAACACAATCGGTGCATCTTCCTATACCGCAGTATATACCCCGCGGTTTATGCTCATGCTTGGTATACCTGAATACCTTGATGCCGTTGGCAATCAGTGCCGCAGCGATCATCTCGCCTTCAAACACAGAGAGTTCCTTACCGTCTACAGTTATTATTACTTCATTCCCCTTTTCAGGCGCCTCCAATATAGGGTGATTTGCAATCCTTCCCATATATATCATC
>JAEXXN010000514.1 GCA_023405875.1 Bacillota bacterium
CTATAGTTCTGCCTTCAGCCGCCCTGATGCTGTCAAGCAATTCTTTGCCCCTCAGCTTTATAAGCTGTGAAGGTCTCAGGTCAAGTATCCTGTCACTCAATAGCATCACCTCCAAATTCCTTCAACAAGCCGGCGCACTCCTCATCAACCACCACAGTAACATCCTGGTGCAGTTGAAGTATGGATGCAGGTATCTCCGGGGTGATACCCCCGTATAATGCCTTGCTTAAGGCTTCAGCCTTACTGTGTCCGTTTGCAAGCAGCACTACCTTGCGGGCATGCATTATTGTCTTTATACCCATACTGATCGCATACTTGGGCACTTCATCAATAGTTTCAAAAAAACGTGCATTTGCAAGTATAGTTTCTTCGTCCAGCTTCACTTGGTGTGTGGTAGCCTCGAATTTTATATCCGGCTCATTAAAGCCTATATGTCCGTTATTCCCGATTCCAAGCACCTGGAGGTCTATCCCTCCCTTTTTCCGGATGTTTTCTTCAAATCTCCTGCATTCCTGTTCAATATCGGCTGCCATCCCGTCAGGTATGAATATGTTCTCTCTTTTTATATTGATATGCTTGAACAGGTTATCAAACATATAATAGTGATAGCTGTTGATATTATCCGCCGATAAGCCTATATACTCGTCCAGATTGAAGGTCACTGCCTCTGAGAAATCCAATCCGTCTGTCCGGTGTATCCTGATCAGCTCCTTATACATAAGAAGCGGTGTACTTCCTGTTGCCAGACCTATCACGCTGTTGGGCTTGACAAATATCTGGCCTGCCAGGATCTTAGCCGCCCTGCCGCTCATTTCTTCATAATCCTTGGTAATTATTATTCTCATGGCTCAGACCTCTCATAAACTTTATTACCCCTTACAAAGGTTCCATATATTTTAAAATCCTCATCAAACAAGGTCAGATCAGCATCCTTGCCTTCACCTATACTGCCTTTTCTGTCACTTAGCTTCAGCAGCCGCGCAGGGTTCTCGGTAACAGTCCTGACAGCGTCAACCACGCTTATCCCGGTATTTTTCCTGAAATTCTTCAAGGCCTTGTCCAGCGTCAGTACGCTGCCTGCAAGATTACCCGAAGAAAGCCTCGCCGCTTCATCCTTTACCGATACCCTCTGACCTCCAAGCTCATACTCCCCTTCCTCAAGCAGGCACGCCCTCATTGCATCGGTTATAAGTATTATACCCGCTATGCCCTTAGCCTTAAGAAGTATTCTCTGGACTGCAGGGTGTACATGTATATTGTCTGCGATAAGCTCGCAGCTTGCAGCGCTGTCCATTGCAGCTCCCACTGTTCCCGGGTTCCTGTGATGGAGCGGCGTCATTGCGTTGAAGATGTGGGTAATGTGGCTTGCACCCTTCTCTATGGCCTCCATGGCCTGGTCATAGCTTGCCCTTGTATGCCCTACAGCCGTTATTATTCCATGTCTTGTACAGCTTTCTATAAAAGCTATGGCTCCCTCTTCTTCAGGTGCAACGGTTATTATCCTTATTACATCCAGGAAGCCTTCAATGCTTGTGAAATCAGGTCTCCTTATATATTTTGCATCATGGGCGCCTCTATATTCTTCATTTATAAAGGGGCCCTCAAGATTACAGCCGAGAATGGCAGCTCCCGGCTCATTATGCATAAGCTTCCTTACCCTGTCTACAGCCTTTTCGATAGCCGGCTGATCCATTGTCATTGTAGTGGGAAGAAAGGCTGTAACTCCTCTCGCTGCGATAGCCCTGCTTATATTCTCCAGGCTGCTGTCGCTGTCATCCATCGTATCGCTTCCAAGGCAGCCGTGTATATGCACATCAATAAAGCCGGGAGACAGATACCTGCCGCCTGCGTCAATGACTTCCTCGGGCAATGTATCCTTCAGCTTGCAGTCTTCTTCCACTTTTACGATTTTCTCATCAAACAGTATTGTATGACCTTTAAATATATTGTTATTCATAATAATATTTGCATTGACTATTGCTTTCATTTTATCACCCTCTACCGCCTCTCCGGCATGTCATTTTCATTATCAAGCAGCATCAGAATCGCTTTTTTGGCATTTCCTCCCGACTTCTGGAAAGCCTCCAATGCAGCTTCCTCCTTGCACCCTGCCGCATACATGATTATTTCAAGAGCACGCTTTTTCAGCTTTAAATTTATAGGCCTTACATTTACCATCAGATTTCCGTAAGTCTTGCCCAGCTTTATCATAGTACAGGAGGACAGCATATTCAGTATCATCTTTTGTGCCGTTCCCGCCTTTAATCTTGTAGAGCCCTCTATAACCTCAGGGCCGACGTCCGAAACAATGCCGATGTCGGCAGCCTCATTAAGCTTTCCTGTATCTGAGCAGCTTATTCCGACCGTCTTGCATCCGATTCCGGAAGCATATTCTATTCCTGACAGCACATAGGGCGTATTGCCGCTGGCGCTTATGCCCACTACAACATCCCTGCTGCGGAGCCCCCTTGACTTCAGGTCATTGACCGCCAGTCCAAGGTCGTCCTCCGTCTCCACCCGCCAGCCGGCAACCGCTTCCACCCCACCCGATATCACACCGATTATCATATCCTCATCCACACCAAAGGTCGGGGGGCATTCCGAGGCATCTACAACGGCCAGCTTACCGCTTGTTCCGCTCCCCAGGTAAAATACCCTGCCCTCCCTTTGCAAAGCATATACCATTAACTCTACTGCAGCCGCAACCGACTCAAGACAGCCTTCAACTGCCTCCGCCACCTTTTTGTCCTCATTGTTGAAAACTTTAACCATTTCAATTGTCGACATCCTGTCTATATTCTCCGAATGTGGATTTATACGCACTGCAGTACCTCCTTTGATTTAAAAACAAGGCGGCCTAAGCCGCCTCGTTTTGTACCTTGATTGTACCTTACATTTTTATAGCTTTCTTCATTTCATCGGCAATCAGTTCAGCCCTTGTTCCCACGACTACCTGAACATTATTGGACTTTTTCATTATTCCCTTTATACCCATAGACTTTAACGCACTCTCATCAATTGCGCCGGCATCCTTTACAGTCATTCTCAGCCTTGTTATGCAAGCATCAAGGGTGTCTATGTTTGACTTGCCTCCAAGTCTTTCCACCAGTTTAGCAGAGAAATCGCTGATATTCAAGTCGGCTGTCGCACTCTCGTCAAGCTCTTCATCCATTCTTCCGGGAGTTGGGATATCAAGTGCTTTTATAGCCCAGACAAATACAAAGTAATATATTGCACCAAACGCCAGGCCTGCGGGAATGATCATTACGGGATTTGTCGCCAGGCCCCAATTGAGAAGATAATCTATGGCACCTGCCGAGAAGGTGAAGCCGTGAAGTATTCCAAAGGTATAGGATACTGCAAGGGCCAAGCCTGTAAGTATTGCATGAAGCACATACAGAACCGGTGCCAGGAACATAAACATGAACTCTATAGGTTCAGTAATACCTGTCAGGAAGGCAGTGAATGCAACAGATACAAGCGCGCCGCCGACAGCTTTCCTATTCTCAGGCTTGGAGGTCCTGTAAATCGCAAGGGCCACAGCAGGCAGCGCGAACATGAATATCAGATAGAAGCCTGCCATAAAATTGCCCGCTGTCGGGTCTCCATGGAAGAATCTGTTCAGGTCCCCTGTCCATACCTGCCCTG
Organism: Bacillota bacterium; assembly: GCA_023405875.1. GTDB lineage: Bacteria > Bacillota > Clostridia > Lutisporales > Lutisporaceae > BRH-c25. Next base: position 3,649 of record JAEXXN010000514.1, read on the forward strand.
CGGCATCCGTGTAGTTCCCGAAAACAAACCATATGAAGCTGTTCAGTACATGGTGCAGTCCAAAAGGTATGAGCAGCCTGTTCAGGAAGCCGAATACAAACACTCCCACTGCTCCTGCTCCGATAATCCACTGCCCTATGGAATTTATAACATTTTGTATCGGTGCCCATATCACTCCGAAAATACCCGCCATCACCATCATGACAGCAGCAGTTACGATAGGCACAAACCTTCTTCCCCCGAAGAATCCAAGAAACTCTGGCAGCTTGATATTATAGTATTTATTATAAAGTCCTCCCGCAATGACACCGGTAATAATACCTGCCAGAACGCTCATGTTCAGATCCGGGTTGATTGTGCTTAAGCCGTTCACAAGTACAAAATAGCCGATTGCACCTGATAAGCCGGCTGCTCCGCCGTTATCATGAGAAAGTCCTACTGCAATACCTATTGCAAAGATGAGTGCCAGGTTGTCGAAAACAGCTCCACCGGCCTTCGCCATGAAGGCAATGTTGAAAACATCCGGCTGCCCAAGTCTCAGCAGCAGACCTGCTGCCGGCAATACTGCCACAGGCAGCATCATGGCTTTCCCCAGTTTTTGTAGTTTACCAAACCCAAATTTCATAAAAGCTAACCCCCTTTTTATCTTAACAGTTGCATTTTGTGCAACTGTTAGCGCCTTAGTACCACCTCGAACTTATATTTGTCTCCTCTATAAACCGCCTTTGTAAGCTCCATCGGCCTGTCGCCCTCCAGGTATGTCTTTCTGGAAAGCATAAGTGCTATGGATTTCTGCGCTACCTGCAGGATCTCGCTTTCATATTCGTCGACTATCACCGCTTCAATGGTCTGATGTGCGTAATCCATTCTGAGGCCATATTCACTTCGCAGGATATCGTACAATGATTTATTGTCCAGCTTCTCCATTGTCAGCCCTTCGCAGATACTCACCGGCAGATATGCAGTTTCTATGGCATAGGGTTCCCCGGACACCAGCCTCAGTCTTTTTATTTCAAATACCTCTTCCTTTTCAGCCAGGTTAAGTTCCTTTTTCAGCTTTCTGGTCGCAGCCTTCCTCTGGAAGGAAATCATACGGGTATCAACCCGGAGCCCCTTGGCCTTCATATCCTCAGTAAAGCTCAACAGCCGTGAAAGCTGATAGCCTTCCTTGGGCTTTGCGACAAAAGTGCCCTTCCCCTGTTCCCTGTACAGCAGGCCTTCGTTTACAAGATTGGCGATGGCCTTGTTCACAGTCATCCGGCTTACCCCGTGGTATTCACACAGCTCCCTTTCAGGGGGAATAGGGTCATTGGGCTTAAGCTCCTCATCTTCAATCAGCTCGGAAATTATGTCCTTCAATTGATAATAAAGCGGTATAGGTGAACTTTTATTTACTTTTTTCATGCTTTCCTCCTGCATATTTACAAATACAAGCTATATCAATATGTTGTTATGTTGTATATACCAATTTTCATATTTATAATAGCATCCCTGAGAATATTTTACAAGTATAATTTCCTGAATTGGCAAAAAATAATAAAACCGCCTGCCGGCAGTTTTATTATTTTTTTCTATTTGTCCTCAGTCAACATGGCTGAAGCTCCCAGCTCCATATAGTAATCATATACCTCTTCAAAGGTAAGTCCCAGAAGCTTGCCAAGGTTCACAAACCTGGAAAACAGCCTGATATAGGTGTTCACCGAATCCACATAATTGTTCCTGCGGACTGTGCCCTTGAGCTCGGTTATATCATCATAGATATAACTGAATACCTTTATAAGGCTTTCTTCACGGGAGGAAGAATTAACTGCGTCAATATTTATTATATTGAAGTCATACATATTGCCTATTGAAAGCACATACTTCATTGCGTCCACAAATCTGAACATAAGCTTTTCCTTCGGGATGTTTTCCTTGGCTGCATTATATTTGTAGCATTTTGTCAGGTTCGCAATTTCTCCCACCTTGACCTGCAAGGCAAGGAATCTCAGGTCAAATATGTTTTCCTTTCCCAGAACATCCTCATCGATCATTGAATTCTTCTTTATATTGTTTTCCATAATCTCCTGTACTTTAAACAATTGATGCAATTGCATGGCGATACCTCCTTTATACCCTGATATTATTATCTGGTACTAATACTATACTATATTTTTTGTTTTAAGTAAATACCATATAAATATTAAAACCGGATCAGGCTATGAATTCTCCCATAAATCCTCAATCCGGTTTTTTCTCTTCCAGAAGACCCATATAATATTGATAAAGCTCGTTATACGCTCTTACTTCCTGCTGTCCCTTCCCGTTTATTCCGTATAAGCCTCTTGATATATTATCAAACCAGCCATAGTGGTTCATCCTTAGTATGGTGGCGGTTTTCTTTTCATCAGTGCCGAGCAGCCTGAGGGCTTTGGGCTTTGAGGGGCCATACTTGATAAGACAGCAGGCTATATGCACCGCCATTTCCCGGTAAGCTGTCACCAGCTTTTTGCCGGTACAACCCCCTGTATTGAAATCCCCATATCTTGCTTCAAATTCCTTGACCAGCTCCTGTTTTTTCTTTTTGTTCTGTTTCTTGCTGCGGATCATATCAAAAG
>JAEXXN010000562.1 GCA_023405875.1 Bacillota bacterium
GATATACAGAACTATCAGCCCTCAAGAAAAATAGATATTGTAATAAGCCTGCATGGCTGCGATGTGGCAACGGATATGGCAATAGCAGCCGGAGTGAGATATGAGGCGGGGGGAATAATTGTGATACCCTGCTGCCACAAGGAGCTTCTTGGCCAGTACGACTACAGGCCCTTCAAAGAAATATTGAAATACGGGGTGCTGAAGGCAAGGATCGCAGATGCCCTTACCGACGGCATCAGGGGGCTGCTGCTTGAGGCGATGGGTTATGAGGTTTCAATAGTTGAGTATATATCACCCCTTGATACCCCCAAAAATCTTATGATAAGAGCAGTCAAAAAAAGCACCAGGAACAGGAAAGCCTATGATGAATACCTGGAGCTGAAGGAAAGCCTCGGAATAAACCCTGCCTTGGGAAGACTGCTGAATATTTAGGAAATACTATGAATAATAAACACCTGCGGAGGAATAAATATACCGGAGGTGTTTTTTGTGCGAAAAAGAAAGGTCCGGGAGCCTATTGTAGCTATAGTGGATGCGGCAGATACCGGCAACTGCATAGAGGCAGCCTTGAATATGATAGACGCTGCCCGCCTGATAAAACAGGGGGATGTAGTGGTCATAACAGCAAATATGGTGGATAACAAGGCTGCAAGCACAGGTACCGTAGTACATCCTGATTTGCTGAGAAAGCTGATCAGGTATGTAAAAAATTTCAGCCCTTCAAGAGTAGTAGTAGCGGCAGGCTCCGGAGGTGCTCCTACACAGCAGGTTTTTGAAGAAATCGGCTTCAACAGGGTGATCAATGAAGAGGGAATAGAATTTATTGATCTGAATTATGGCCCATATACAGAAATCAGACTGAACCACGGTATAGTGCCTTACACAAAAATAAACAAGCTGTGTGAAGAAATGGATGTACATATTTCCTTTACTCCCATAAAGATGCATAAGGAAGCAACAGTATCACTGGGTATAAAAAACATGGCGCTTTCATGGCCTCCTGCCGAAATCCACGGGATGCCGAAGAAAAAGCTTGGAATACATGAGGAGCTGCATACCTTTATAGCTGCCATGGGCGAAGCAATACCAATCGACATCACGGTGCTTACAGGCATGAACGGTATGGTGTGGACAGGACCCAGCGACGGAAAGGCAGTCAGCTCCAATCTCATTGTGGCAGGTACAGACCCTGTTGCCGCTGATGCAGTGGCTGCCAGGCTGATGGGGCTGCTTCCCCAGGCTGTACACTACCTTTTTGAGCTCCACCGTCGGGGCTTGGGTCAGGCTGATGTTAAAAAAATCGATATGAGAGGGCTTCCGCTGATACAGGCAGAGGAAATATTCAGTATGGCTGCAATAGGTCAAAGCATAGCGATAGACAAACCTGCGGTACTTACCTTTCATGGCGATTGAAAAAACGGATAAGTGAGGATTATAGCCGAATACCGAGGAGTTCCGGTAAAGTTTGCATGCCATCCACTTTAAGAGCGGTTAGGAATGTATAGAATGGATTAATCGAAGTTTAGCAGGGTTGGAGAGCAAGACAATTTTCTGAAAATAGAGTATAATATAAATATAGTAAACGTATACGTTTTGTAAATATTCATTTAGCAGCAAATTAGGTTGTGTCTTCGGTACCTTTACATTTTCTGGAGGTGTTGATCAAAAGAGAAAGGAAAAACTTATTATTATCACAACCAAATTTGAAAGAAAGAGGTGGAATTATGGATAATAATAAAATATCACTTTCGAACCTGAAAGCTTATTCTAAGATGCAAAGATTGATAAGGATTCAGGAAGCATTGGCCAACAACAAGATAATACAGGAAGCAAAGGCTAATAATATAAAAGACGAAAGTTATACAGCGTCCAATCCCATTATTTGATGATGAACAGCCGTAAGGCTGTTTTTTCATCTTATTGCAGGAAACGACCCTTGTGCTGTTCCGCAATATATTGTGAAGCAACCCGATTGACGGGTTGCACTTATGTTATAATAAATGCAATTAAGGGAATAAAACCTTACGGTATTATCTTTTTATGCATTTATTGAAACGGTGTGCAGCAATCCGATTAGCGGATTGCAGTTATGTTATAATAAATATATATTTGATGTTATTTATTTTTTTGAGGAGTATCAAAGCATGATAAGCAGGATAATACAAAAACATTTCCCGGCATTGACACACAGGGATTATAAGCTTTTCTGGACAGGACAGTGCATTTCTCTTATCGGTACATGGATGCAGACTGTAGGGCAAGCCTGGCTTGTTTATCAGATAACCGACTCATCCTACAAGCTGGGTGTGATAAGTGCACTGCAGTTCACGCCTATGCTCCTTTTTTCACTGCCGGTAGGTGCAATTATAGACAGACATTCGAAAAAGAAGCTGCTTTTTATAGTGCAAGCCATTATGTCAGTCAATGCCCTTGTGCTTGCCTTGCTGGTGTGGACCGGGCGGGTATCCTATTATACAATTGCAGTTCAGGCTATCCTGCTGGGTATATTGAATTGTATAGATATGCCGGTACGGCAGTCTTATATGGCTGAGCTGGCATCCAGAGAACACCTTATGAATGCCATCGCATTGAACTCTACGATTTTCAATGCAGCCAGAGTGATCGGCCCTGCTGTTGCAGGGCTGGCCTTCAGTTATTTCGGCGCCACAGTGTGCTTTCTGATAAACGGCTTGTCATTTATTCCTGTGCTTTACAACATATCAAGGATTCAGGCAACCGGAGAAAGCAAGAATACCAAAAGCGAAGTCAATATCTATCATGAAATACGCGAAGGCTTAAAATACATAGCAGGCAACCCAATTGTCAATACTACAATATTGATGCTGGGTTTCGCAAATACCATCATAATGAATTTCAACGTGCTGATACCTATAATGGCCAAAACAGTTTTGAACGGTGATTCCAGAGTATACGGCTTCCTATTGACCGCCCTTGGTCTTGGAGCATTTTCCGGTGCGCTGCTTATGGCGGCTACAAGCTATAAAGGTCTTAGAATCAAATACCTTATGGCAGCCTATATGTGCCTCAGCATTTTTGTTTTCATCACCGGGTTCCAAACAAAGTTCGTGTATGCATTTTTGGCACTTATGCTTTCAGGCTGGTGGATGACTACTTCCCTCTCCCTGTCCAATACATGTGTGCAGACCAATATTCCTGATAATATGAGAGGAAGGATAATGAGCGTATATGCACTGGTCATAGGCGGAGCAGTACCCTTCGGGAGTATGTATTCAGGTACTATGTCGGAGCATTTCGGTGTAGGCTTTACCTTCAAGGTCAGCGGAATGGCAGGAATCCTTTTCATGCTGGCTGTAATAGCCTTCAGATACAAGCTGGTAATCAACCACAGAAAAGAAAAAGCGCTTGCGGAATAAATTATATTGAGCATAGAGGTATATATGAAATATAAAATAAGCAGCGAGAAAAAAATACCTATAATAGAATATATGACAGAGCATCTTGACTTTTCCGCAAGACGGTCGAAGAAGCTGGTGAAGGATAAGAAGATCCATATTAACGGAAAAGCGGCTTTCAGGGACAACAGCGTTAAGAAGGGAGATCTTCTGGAAATCGATACCGCTGAAGAAATGAAGGAGGATATATCACCTGAGGATATACCTCTTTCAATTATATATGAGGATGAGAATATTCTTGCTGTAAATAAACCGCCTTTTATGCTGGTGCATCCGACTCCCAACCATCCCACAGGAACCCTGCTCAATGCAGTAGCCTATTATTTTCGTGAAAAGGGGATCAGGGCTTCTCTCCGTTTGCTGAACAGGCTGGATATGAACACCTCAGGGGTGGTCCTCATACCCAAAAGTGCACTGGTACACAGCAGGCTGGATGAAATGATGAAGTCGGGAAGCATCAGGAAGCTCTATATTGCTGTAATTGAAGGGACGCTCGAACCTGAAAAGGGAGTGATTGACCAGCCTATAGCAAAGGATGAAGCTGCTCCGGTAAAAAGAAAGGTAAGGAGCGACGGACAGCCGGCAGTGACCATATATGAAACAATAAAAAAGGCAGGAAGCCATTCCCTGGTGGAGCTGGAGCTTATAACAGGCAGAACTCACCAGCTGAGGGTGCATCTCAGCTATCTTGGACATCCCATAACAGGGGATGAGCTTTACGGCAGAGCAAGCACTTTGATTCCGAGACAGGCACTTCATGCAGCTTGTATGGAGCTGACCCATCCGGCCGGAAGCGGTTTGCTGAAGCTTGAAGCAGAGCTGCCCGTGGATATCGGCAGTCTTATAGCTCAACTGGGATTGGAGTGACATGCAGTGAAAAGACACAATATTTTTGATATAGACAGGGAGCATGATGGTACCAAGCTAGGGAGATACCTTAAGGAAAAGCTGCTGCTTTCGAGGAATGGCCTCATTAAAATAAAGAAATCCAATAGCTTGAAGGTCAACGGATGCCTGGTTCATATGGATATACTGCTTAAGACGGGGGACCGGGTGGAATTTGAGCTTCCGGATAAGAATTCCGAGTACATAATACCTGAATATATGGGGCTTGACATAATATATGAGGATGAATACCTGATGATCGTAAACAAAGCGGCAGGTATCTCTACCCATCCCTCGGGCAGAAACTTGACCGGCTCACTGGCAAACGGGCTTATGCAGCATTTGATAAATGCAGGCGGAAATACAACCGTCAGGCCGGTAAACAGGCTTGACAGAAATACTTCCGGTCTGGTCATATTTGCCAAAAGCTCTCACGTGCAGCATCTTATGTCCCTGGAAAGCTACAAGGGCAAGCTTATAAAGGAGTATCTGGCAGTTGTAGAAGGACAGGTCGCAGCTGACTCAGGTACTATTGACGCGCCTATAGCAAGGGAAGACCAGCATTCGGTAAAGCGTGCGGTAAGAGAGGCTGGAAGCAGGTCGGTCACCCACTACCGTGTTATTGAAAGATACGGTGCTGCCAGCCTGCTGTCGCTTGTACTTGAAACCGGAAGGACGCATCAGATAAGGGTGCATATGGCCTATATAGGGCATCCTCTGCTTGGCGACGAGCTTTATGGAGGACGGCAGCAGCATATAAAAAGGCATGCACTCCATGCTCATAATATAAAAATGGTTCATCCCATTACAAATTGTTTTATGGAATTTACAGCAGAGCTTCCGGAGGATATGCTTGGACTCCTTACAGGATATTCTTCAGCTTAAAGGCTTCGTTATCCGGAATATACCTTATGAAGGTCTTCAAAGAGGACATCTCCACCAGGGCTTCATTCTTATTCCTGGTTTTCACATAGGAGGCCAGCTGTGAAAGCACCAGCTCAATATTGTCTATATCATTGTGATCGATAAGCATGGACCAGATATTGCTGATTTTGTCCCAGTTCTTATGAAATTCCTCAAGCTTCTGAGAGGCAGACTCCCAATCCTGCTTCTCGATATCTGCCTCAAGCTCAGACAGACTGTCCTCCAGCCTCTGTGACTCTGAGCCGATTGCATCAAGCATCAGAAGGCCTCCGGTAATAATGATTACTGTTAATAGGGTTATTGTCAAAATAGTTTTCAATTTACATTCTCACTCCAGGATACATTATTATCGTGCATTATTTTTTTTGTTACCCTTTAATTGATATAAGAATTTTCCTTCGGGATTAAGGTATGCAAAAAAGACAGCCTTGTCTGAGGTTATTTTATTCTTTTTAAGCTCCCTTGAAAGCCATTCATTGCTCAGGCCGATTTTATGAAGGTTATCAGAAATGGTCCTGCCGTCAATAATCAGAGTAACAGGCAGCCGCTTCTGCCCTGTGCTGATATTCATATCCTTTTTGGTAACAGGCTTGTTTTCCGGCTTGGGAATCACACTCAGTTGCCCGCTGGTTTCCAATATGGCATAGTCAATCTCGTCGAGACTGGAGAAATTCTTGAGCCTCAATTGCTCCAGCAGGTCATTAAGATTATACCTGAGCCTGCCCAGTTCTTTTTCTATTATGATACCATGCTCCACAAGAATACTGGGC
>JAEXXN010000608.1 GCA_023405875.1 Bacillota bacterium
GGCATATGGCGGAGCTGATGTAAAAGACTTCAACGCACAGCTTACAAAGATAAAGGCTGCAAACCCTGAAGTGCTCTTTATGCCTAACCAGTTCGGCGAAGTGCCCCTTCAGATGCAGCAGGCAAGGCAAATGGGAATAGCTGCCCAGTTCCTCGGCGGAGATTCATGGGACAGCCCTGACGTACCAAACATTGCCGGAGTGGATATTGTTGAAGGTTCAGCATTCGACGCAGCTTTCTCCCCCGATGATCCAAGTCCGGTTTGCCAGGACTTTGTTAAGAGATATAAGGACAAATATGGCAAGAATCCTAATTCAAATGCTGTTCTGGCATATGAAGCTGCTACGGTAGTGCTTGAAGGCATAAAGAATGCAGCAACCTTGGATGGACAAGGTGTCAGAGATGCTATGGCCAAGATAGAAAACCTCGCAGTACCGTCAGGAACTATAACCTTCGATGCAAACAGAAATCCTGTTAAAGGTGCTGTCGTAAACGTATATAAAGCCGGAGTGCCTTCTTACGTAACAACGATTAACCCAAATTAAAGGTAATGCTGCAAGGAATCGGTAGTAAGGTATCCTTACTACCGATTCTATAATCGAAATCAGTTTATCTAAAGGGGAGGATATTTTGACTACCATACTTCAATTAGTTATGTACGGTCTTCAGCTGGGAAGTATTTATGCCCTGATAGCATTGGGATATACGATGGTATATGGAATAATAGGACTCATTAATTTTGCCCATGGAGATTTCCTTATGGTTGGAGCCTTCATAGTATTTTTTCTTGCAAAGGCCATGGGTGGGGGAACCTTGTCATATGCAGTTGTTGCCTTGATAATTGTCTCGGGTATGATACTTACCGGGCTTCTGGGTGTGGCTACTGAGAGAATTGCTTACAAGCCGCTGAGAAAGAAGCCAAGGCTTTCAGCACTCATTACAGCCATAGGCGTGTCTATGTTTCTTGAAAATTTTCCGAGGGCGCTGCCTTTTATAGGTCCTGCCCCCAGGCCGTTCCCGTCATTATTTCCTATGAACAATTACAATTTTATGGGTGTGGGTACCAACAGTGTTCAGATATTGATGATAACGTTTTCTATTATTTTGATGATAGGCTTGCACTACATCACAACGAGGACAAAGGTAGGAAGCCAGATGAGGGCGGTGCAATTTGACAAGGATGCTGCGGCTCTTATGGGTATAAACGTAAATAATACCATTTCGGTTACTTTCTTTATAGGCGCTGCGCTGGCTGCAGCAGGCGGAGTTTTTTATGCAAGCATATATCCGATGATAGATGTTTATATGGGTATATGGCTTGGAACAAAGGCCTTTGTGGCTGCTGTGCTGGGCGGAATCGGCGATATCCGGGGAGCCATGCTGGGCGGATTCATTATGGGAATAGCAGAGGTATTGGCTACTGCAGTAAACTCTGATTTAGGATATGGTGCCGGCTTCGTAATATTGATACTTATACTGCTGTTTAAACCGGCGGGTATCATGGGCAAGTTTACCATTGAGAAAGTGTAGGTGGCCGGAATGAGTTTTTTGAAAGACAAAAAAGTATATCTGATCATAGTATTAAGCTACATCATCATATTTACATTAAACAAACTGGATATATTGAATTCCTATTACCTACAGATAATTATGCTTGCGGGTATCAATATAATTATGACAATAAGCTTGAATATCGTAAATGGATTTACAGGCCAGTTTTCAATAGGACAGGCCGGATTCATGGCTATAGGCGGATACATGTCTGCGGTGTTCACTACGCTTCTTTTCCAGACTTCAGGCTGGCCAGTATATGCACAGGTGCCTATGTTCCTTTTCTCTCTGTTTATGGGCGGAGTTGCGGCGAGCTTTATAGGACTGCTTATCGGCTTACCTACCTTGAGGCTGAAGGGAGACTACCTTGCAATCGTTACCCTGGCATTCGGAGAAGTTGTGAGAGCCTTAATAAGGCTGGTTGACTATGTAGGCGGCCCCAGGGGCCTTGCCGGTATTCCCAGGTACACAAACCTGTTCTGGATATTTGTATTTACTCTTCTGGCAATATACGGAGCAAGAAACTTTGTTAATTCCTCTTTCGGAAGAGCATGTATATCAATAAGAGAGAATGAAGTTGCGGCTGAAACAATGGGAATCGACACTACAAAATACAAGGTGCTTTCATTTACCTTCGCTGCATTTATGGCCGGAGTGGCCGGCGGACTGTTCGGACATCTCCTTATGTTCCTGCAGCCCGATACGTTCAGTTTCCTGAAGTCCAACGATTATCTCGTGTTCCTGTATGCAGGAGGAGCCGGAAGCATAAGCGGATCGATCATAAGCGGACTGGTGCTTACGGTACTGCCTGAGATGTTGAGGTTCCTTGCAAACTGGCGTATTGTCATATATGCACTCCTGCTTGTAGTACTCATGATCAAGAGACCGGAAGGTTTATATGGCGGCAAGGAGTTCAGTTTCCTGAAATTGAAGAAAAAGACCGTTGCCGCAGGCAGCCAGGGCATAGCCCAAATAAAATGAGGAAAGAGGAGGTAAAAATTTATGGCCTTACTTGATGTTGAAAAACTATCCATACAATTTGGCGGACTCAAAGCAGTGAACAATTTTAACCTTTCTCTTGAAGACAGGGAACTGGTTGCAATAATAGGGCCCAATGGAGCAGGAAAAACGACGGTGTTCAATATGCTCACAGGATTATACAAGCCTACGGAAGGCGATATACGTTTTGAGGGCAAGAGCATAGTGGGTCTGAAGCCCCATGATTTTACCGCGGGAGGCATAGCCAGGACATTTCAGAATATAAGGTTGTTCAACAATGCTACGGTTATAGACAATATAAAGATGGCTTTCACCCTCCAGGTAAAATACAACCTGGGAGAAGCACTTTTGAGAACAAAAAGATTTAAGGAAATAGAACATGATATGGACAATAGGGCGATGGACCTGCTGAAAATACTGAAGATGGA
>JAEXXN010000614.1 GCA_023405875.1 Bacillota bacterium
GTTCGACAGGCCCTGCTGGAGCCTTGCGATATTGTATTCTCCCGCCTTCACCTTTTCCATCATTGTCGAGTACTCATAGGACTGGATGGTAACGTCAAGTCCGATTTCGGACAACCAGCCGGAAATCAGCTCCGCCTCCTGCTTTTGCACGGCATCGCTGCCGCTTATAAGGTATGTCACTGCAAGGCGCTTATCACCCAGCACCTCTGCCGCAAGGCTTTTTGCACGTGTCATGTCCTCGTCCACCGGTATATCCTTATAGAACGGCGTGCAGTAGTTGAGGATATTTGTTGTGGGCGTGCCATAACCACTGTACAGGGTATCGAGAATAGTCTTTCGGCTGAGCGCAAGACTTACCGCCTGCCGCATACGCACGTCGTCAAAGGGGAATTTTGTTCCGTTGACCGCAAGGAATCGGATCATTGTGGATTTGTTCGTTGTGAGAGCAAAGCCATCCTTTTGAGAAATCTCAGCCGCAAGCGTCGCGGGGATTGCGCTCAGATCCATAACGCCCAGTATTTCCCCGGAGACAAGCGCGGAATATCTGGTGTCGGCGTCGGGAATGACACGAATGCGTATGGTCTTTGCTTTGGCCTTCTCCCCGTAATAGTCGTCGTTGCGTTCAAGGAGCACATATTCATCGAGGACATTCTCAACAATTTTAAACGGTCCGGTTCCCTGAGCAGCGCCTTTGAAGTTGCCCTCGTCATCGAAGCAGTCTGGGCTGTACATGGCGCTCCCGAAATTAACCATATTATAGAGAAGTGTGGGAACGGGTTTTTCAAAGGACAGCTTGACGGTGTATTCGTCAACCTTTTCATAGGATTTTAGGTTAGGATAGAACAAATTGATATCCAGAGAGTAGAAGGAAGACTTTTTGACCTCCTTGCTCATTCTGTCAAAGTTTTTTACCACAGCGTCGGCATTAAAGGGGACGCCGTCGTGGAAGGTCACACCCTGGTGTAGATTAAACGTCCACTCTGTGCCGTCATCAGACATATTCCAGGATTCCGCGAGGCCCGGAATGGGTGTTGCGGAATCGTCCTGCTTTATAAGGGGCTCCCATACATAGAGAATGGAGCTGCAATAATACGCATCCTTCTCTCCGGGTGCGGTATTCCTATAGGCTGCAAGAACAATTTCTTTACCGTTTTCCACCTCTCCCGATACGGGCGCGGATGGAGACGCTTCAGGTCCAGGGGCGTTGGTGTTGGAGCAGCCCGCTGTGAACATCAATAGTAGCGAAATGCACAGTGCCCACAGGCGAAGCTGCTTTTTTCTGCTTTTCATTTTTTATCCTCCTTAGTTAGATATTAATACGAATCCGCCGTGAAATCCCGCCTTAACGGCGCATATCCACAGGGAGTACGTATAAAGCCCGGCTTTCCAGGCAGAGCCAACAAGAGCGTGCACAAGGAGGAAGATGTAGGAGAATAAAAAATGCCGCGTTCTTCTGAACACGACAAAGCCAACCTACCGCAGACAAAAAAATCTGCGGTTACAGCGCCTTCTCAGCATCGTAGAAGTTCTCCTGTGCTCCAGTTTAAGTCAGGTATTCTGGCTCAGACATCAGGCGCCGCGTTCGTCCTTCCCGGAAATCAATCCAGTGGTTCATCGAAGCGGCTACGTCATTACAGCAGCGGCTCTGCGAGGGATTCTCACCCTGCTTCCCTGTTAATCCCCCTATTTGAGGGACTCCATAAACCATATTTAATTGGTTACATTATAAAGAATAACGCGAATTTTGTCAATGAATAGCGGGGAACAGGAAAACAGTATCTTAGGTGCCAAGCACCTAAGATATGACCAATCAATCCGGTGTATAGTCGCAGCGATAGTCAATAATGATCGTATTGCTTACCCCATCCCAGTCGACATCAAAATTAACGGCGGAGGCGATATCCCGGAGTTTGAAATAATTGTTGCCATTAATGGAATATGAGGTAAGCTCAATTTTTCTTTCATCCAGATAAACATCGGAAGAATTTGCAACAGCTGCCTGCGGCCCTGTATGCAATTCCGTTTTCAGTTCGTCCCCTGCAGGCGTATAATCTGCTGATGTAATAATATTAATGGATTTTGTTACATTGTCCCATTCAATCCCAAATTGTTTGTCCGAAGCTTTTGTATGCAATATATAAGCTAAATCGCAAAGCTTAAAATAGGCGTCATTATTAATGCTATAAGCATCCATAGGAATTATTTCTCCGCCCACCTCAACCTTGGAGGTTATGGCTCAACAGTGACAGACGGCAGATCCGGAATGCCCGCCGGAGGCTCATCGATACTGTCGATTCTGTGTCCCAGAGAAAAAGAAAACAGAGGTGTATCAAAGAAAGTATCGTATGTAAAATAAGGCTGATTAACCGACTGTTGCTTGCTGAATTTCCCGTCTTCGTAATAGTTTGAGCTGTCTCCCGTTGTGTCGATAAAAATCCACCGGCCATTTACAAAAGCTTCATTCCATGCATGGGGCTCACCTGATTTCACTGACGGTACATTCCAGCCTCCCAGCTCTCCGGATACAAACTTGCAGGGAATCCCAGCCGCACGCATTAATGCGGCTGTGAGGTTTGAGTATCCTGCGCAGACGGCTTTTCTATCATGCAATACGGTTAAAGCCGACTGGCTCGACCAGCTAAGTTTATCATCGCTGCGGGAAGCATCCAGATCATACCAGATATTTTCCGCAACCCAATCATGAATCAGACGGGCTTTTTCATAGTCTGTATTTACACTGCCCGTTATTTCCTGGGACAGCTTTCTGATCTCAATATCATCACTTTGTATCAGACTTGTAGCTTGTTTATAATAATCTAGTGCAACGTTGTCAGTACGGTATTTTGAAACCTTGTCCGCATTACTTTTATATACGGGAAATGCCTCAAAAAAAGCCTTTCCATCTTTAACCGAAAAAGGTATGTTTTTAGCAATAGTGTGTATCCAGTGGGTAAAATCATACATTGATGAGTAAGTTTCCGCTGTCCGGATAGTAAAATTATATCCCCCGTCTTTCAGCTCAGGTAAAGGGTAATAGGAGGGGTAGTCCTCCACAACGCCTTTAGGGTATATGTCATATATTGCATCTGTACTGTAATCTGAAGGGTATATTTGAATATGAAAATAGTTGTATAATTGCTCATTCGGAACTGGATACAGCATCAATATATTACCTTTTATAGACGCTTTGACTGGAGCTTCTGTCTGCTTTGTAATGATAACCTCTGCAATTATTTCATTTGTTCCGTTTAAAGCATCCTCACCGGCAGCTAATACCGGAATCACCCACAATGTCATAATGGCTATCAGTATCAATGTTATGGATAAAAGCTTATATCTTATCATATATTATCCTCCTATCCTTTTAATCTGTCTCAGAATAATCAACTGTTTCCTGGGGCAGGTTTCTATCTCATTTTACCATAGCAAGCATCCATTTAGAAGTAAACCCCGGGAGTTTTTCCCGGGGTTTACACTAATAATATATAATTTATAAATAAGTTGTCAACATTTAATCTCTTTGCCTAAATATCTGCAAAAATCCGATATAGACATATTTCTGCCTTGTACTATCGGGATGCACCACACTTTTCCTGCTTACAGTATAGCATATAGTAGATTATTGTTTTTAAAAGAAATGGTCCAAGGCGCCTGTCTCCCCTTGTCCTTTACAGTGGCATAAAGTGGGATACCCTCTGCGCCTCTTTAAGAACAATACCCACTGCTTTCCATATTGCCTTAGACATCGGTATATTTAAATGTTTTCAATGCCAATATTAAGGCGGCAATTGCCAATAATGATACCAGCCCTAGGCTTATAAAATAGCTTTCCCACGCTGAATCAAGAGAACTGCGCAATCCGTTGATGAACCATTGGAAGGGGTTAAAACGGTTGATGGTTTGAATAAATTCCGGCGCACTGTTTAAAGAATAAAATGCGCTGCTTCCGAACAATAACGGCATGGTAATGATGTTCGTTATAATACTCACATTGCTTTCTGTCCGGCTCAGACTGGCAATAAAAAAGCTCAGAAAAACATAGCCGAGTGTTGCGATAATGATCATAGGCAACAACGCAATAAAGGATCGCAGCGAAACATTCAGTTTAAATACCAACACCCCTGTTGACAATGTAAATAATGCACACAGAAACGAAATCAGCATCCATGCACTTGAAATGCTCCATACATATTTCAAAAGCGGCATAGGGGTCACCCTCAGCAGGTTATATACGCCTCTCCTGCGTTGTGCCAGTATTGCAAAAGCTGTCGTCATAAATGCATAGAATAAAATACTGACAGCCATCATGCCGGTTAGTATGTGCCGTGGATATTCAGGAGCTTTTATAAACATCCCCAGGCCAATCGTCCCTCCTATCGGCAGCAAAATTGACCACAACAATAAAAAGGGATCCCGGGTTGCAGCTTTCAGGGTAAGTCTAAATATTGTTTTCATCGTATTTTCCTCCCATATTTAAGCGTTATCCGTCAGTTCAAGATACAGATCCTCAAGCTTCTCAGCCTGATATTGCTGCAGCAGAGCTTCGGGTTGACCCTGTGCAACGATTCGTCCGGCGTGCATCAGGATTATGCGGTCTGCGATACGGGATACTTCCTCCATATCATGGGATGAGAAAAGGACAGTCACCTTGTTTTCCGCCAATTGCCCGATCATCGCTCTTATTTCGTGCCGTGCACGGGGATCCAGTCCTGCTGCCGGTTCATCAAGTACGATCAAATCCGGCTTGTGTATCGTAGTGACAGCAATCGCAAGCCGCTTTTGTTGTCCTCCGGATAAACGTGAAGCGAGCGTTTTTCTTGCTTCCAGCAGATTACATTCCTCCAGCTTGTTTTGCACTTGCTTTTTATCCAGCTTTACATGGTACAGCGCTCCAAAAAGAAGAAGATTTTCTTCGGCTGTGTATCCTTCGAAAAAGGGAGTGGATTGGAGCTGCACACCTACATGGGCCTGATAATCATCTCTCCATCGCAGGATTTCACCGGAATCCGGTTGCAATATTCCCAGCAGCATTGCCAGAGTGGTTGATTTCCCGGCGCCATTTGTTCCGATCAAAGCAAGGATTTCACCTTTCCGGATCTCCAGGTCGATACCTTTTACAACCTGTCGGTTATGAAATTGCTTGCATATGCCTTTTGCTTCAATTAGGGTCATAGCTTAAAGCCTCCTTTTAATTAATGTTGTATATT
>JAEXXN010000012.1 GCA_023405875.1 Bacillota bacterium
ATAGTATACCACAACCTTGGACAGCTTTTCACCCGGATTTTCTACAGCCTGCAGATTTATTTCAGTTCTCCTGAGTCCTGTTTCCAGTTTTGTTCCCAGGGGCATTTCTTCCACTGCTTTGCCTTCCACCCTGATTTCTACAGATTTAATATTAGGGAATTCAGTAAGTGTATAGACCACCGCTTTTACTCCCAGCTCTTCAGCCTTTGCGCTGCTGAAGTTGAGGAATTCCTTTGAAAAATCTACTATTGCCAGCCCATTTTCCTTTATAACCGCCCCATTGACCTTAGTACCCATCGGAAGTGTCGGGGTCAACCCTGCCGCGGTAAGATCCTGAGCTTTTTCAGGGCTGTAGATCAGTGCCGACAATGCTGTTTTGGCAACACCCAGGTCTTCTTTTGGTATATATCTCATTACAGGTACAAGGAAGTTTTCATTGTCTTTGTAATAAAGCACCGTAGCCCTGCTGTTCTCTGGCTGAGAGGAGCCTATATCACTCATGCTCTGCTGAACCTCTTCCTGCACTTCCTCTTTATTATTATCTATCGCTTCAGGCTTCTTGTTGAAGAAATCCCGCAACGAAGTCAGTGGGTTGCTGCAGCTGGCCAGTATCAATGTGCAGCATAAAAGTAGTGCCAATAGTATTAGGATCTTCCTGTTCATTATTTTCACCCCTTTTTTTTTATCAGTATATTATATTGCTCCACCGGCTAAACAATGCCAATCTTTGCGGTCTTTTTGCCGCAATGCTGCCTTGTCAACCGTCGCAATATCCGCTTAGCCTTCTATGGGGTGTGTTCGTTAATTAACCGCTGTAAAGAAAAGACCCTGGCGCTTTGTACAAGCTCCAGGGTCCTGTTGTTTTATTTAATTTCCACTGGCAATGCTGCCGTCTGACATTTGCTCCGAAACAAGGCTGCCTTCTTCAGGTCCAAGCCCTGCATTCTGCATGCTGTAGGGATCCTTGGGCATTGGGGCCGCATATATTGCATCAATATCAACGTCGGTGCTCATTCCTTCTATATCCTGGAAATACTTTACTATTGATACCGCCAAAGCTCTTGCCGCCGTTTCCCTGTACTCTTCCTTCTTTATCTCTGCCAATTCCTCAGGGTTGGTTATAAAGCCCAGCTCCGCAAGTATTGCCGGCATCTTGGTCTTGTTCAGCACATGCAGTCCCGGTCTTGGGGTTATTCCCCTGGACGGTCGTTTCAGTGCATTTGTTATTTCTTTGTGGAATATGTTCGCCATATCCCTGTTATCTACAGGATATTCATCAGTTACCTCATTTGGATAGTACAGCGTTTCTATTCCCTTGGCACTGCTCGTGAAGGCATTGAAGTGAATGCTCATGAAGAAATCCACATAGTTGGTATTTGCCATACCTGATCTGCTGGCCAGATCCACGTACCTGTCATCGGTCCTTGTCAGCATGGTTTTGAAGCCAAGATCCTTCAGTATTCTGTTCAATCTTAACGCAACATCAAGGTTAAGAGTCTTTTCGTTGGTGCTTTTATCTATGGCTATGGCGCCAGGATCCTTTCCCCCATGTCCCGGGTCTATAAGGACTGTAAGCTGGTCTATTGACTCTGCCTTTTGTCTGAACTTTATACTGACCAGCTTGGTAACTGCCGGCGAGAGCAGCTCATAATCCACCATCGGCTTCATTTTGAAGGCTGCTACTGTGTATACCTTTCCGTCATAGGTTTCTTTGGTTACTATTATCTGCTGCATTAAATTATCATTTATAGGATAAACCTTTTCCTCTACATCAAGATCCTCAGGAAGCAATACCTTAAGTGTTCTGGTCTCATAGTCGATGATCGGCTGATATTCCAGCTCTTCTCCTACACTTAATCTTATTGAAGCAGAATTGTAAAACTTCTTGTAATCTACAAAGGAGAAGGGCATGTTGGATACATATACCTTGGTCAAGCTGCCCTCAGTCTTGACATCATAATACATATCAGGCTCCAGATCCAGGACCACCCTTGCAACTCCGACATCCGCCTGCCCGGTCCTGATAGCTTTGACAAAATCTGTTTTGGTATCCACCGACTGTATCTCTTTCAAAACAGCCTTCTGTACATCAACTACCAACCTATCCGGATTATCCAATTCAAAAACATTCGTGTCATTTTCCTGTGTCCCCCTTATCATAAGGACATCCTTGCCGTTCTCCCGCATAAAGCTGACAGGGTTTATAAGATTGGCATATATAAGGGATATCGTCTTCTTGTCATTGGATTGTACCAGCTTGCAGGTTTGCTCATTCTCCAGCTCTATTACCACTCTTACTATGTCAGGTGAACTGCTGAACTGCTCCACTCTTGCCCTTATTACTCCGCCTTTTCCGATTTCCTTGGTTTCAAATTCTGTAGCCAGAGTCGCATTCTCTATATCCACCACCATTCTGTCAGGGTTATACATTGTTACGCCCTTGTATTTGACAGGGTTGTCCGAAACAATGTTAAGCTGTGGGAAACCTCCGTTATCATCATAAATGATATCCTGTATCTTGGCTTTGGTGTACACAATTTTGTCCTCTTCGGCTTTATCGGGCAATACCTCTGAAGGCTTTCTTTTATCAACCTTTGCTATGTTCTTGGTTTTGTCATATGTAACATTATATTCAAAATTACTCTCGATAAAGTCTACCGGCACATAGGCACGACCATTATATAAGAAAGCCGCAGGGCTTATCTTCACGCTCTTTCCATTGACAGAAGCGCTATCCGAGCCTATTACCACCTTTGCAGAGCTGCTGCCGGATTTCAGATCCATTGTATTATTTGAAGCTGTCCAGGTTACTTGGTATCCCAGGCCTTCTCCGAAGTGCCTCAGGGGTATGTATGTTATATTATCCCTTACCAGCGGCAGGTCAGTCTCGCTTACCTTCTTGCCAAGCACATACAATCCGCCTGCATCGGCCGCTACGGTTTTCTTATCGACATTTGTAATATTCTTTTCTTTATTGTAGCTTACCTGATATTCAAAATTGCTCTCTATGAAGCTGACAGGAACATATGCACGGCCGTTATATAAAACTGCTGCAGGACTTATTTTCACGCTCTTTCCGTTCACCGAAGCGGTGCCGGAGCCTATGACCACTTTTGCGGAGCCCTTGTCCGCTTTGAGGTCCATTGTTTTGGTTGAGGCCGTCCAGGTTACCTTATAGCCAAGGCCTTCCCCGAAATGCCTCAGGGGTATGTACACAACATTGTCCTTTACCAGCGGCAAGTCAGTAGTATTTATCTTCTTGCCAAGCACGTACAGTCCTTTTGTCTGTGCTGCCGCAGTACCGGTATTGGATGCTGCCGTCTTTTTATCGATACTGACCAGATTTTGCGCCTTATCATACGTGGTTGTATAGTTAAAATGGTTCTGCACAAAAGTCAAAGGTACATGAGCTCTGTCTTTATACATTATCGGAGCCGCATCCAGTGTTGTCTTCTTGTCGTTCACGTATGCGGTTTTGCTGCCTATGGTTACCTTTAAAGTCGAATTGGCTGCCTTAAGCTCCATAGTGCTGGCCTTTGCGTTCCAGGTTACTTTGTAGCCTACTGCTTCTCCTACTGCCCTGAGAGGTAAATAAACCCGATTGTCCTTTAAAATAGGAGGGCTTGCCGTGTATGCCTTTTTCCCCAGTATCTGCATTGACAGAGGAGGTGCTTTTGTGGCTGCTGCTTGTGCAAATATAGTGTCCGCAAAACCGGTTGTCATCAAGCAGAGCACCATTATAGCTATAATTACTTTCTTCATAAGGTTCCTCCTCACAATTAATATTGAAGCATGTTATTACTGTGCAATCTGACGGTTTTCCCTAGAAAATCCTGTCTATTACCACAGAATAAACA
>JAEXXN010000028.1 GCA_023405875.1 Bacillota bacterium
AATATAATTGCGGACGCCAAGGAAATGTATCTCAGGATCGTTGAAGAAGCGAATTCTGAAGCCCGTTCCACGGCAAGCAAAGCAGAGGCCGATGCAGTGAAGCTTTTAGCTGCTGCAAGAGAAGACGGATATAGGGCAGGCTATGAGGCGGGTCACCTTGAGAGCAGACAGGCGGCTCAGGCATTAATCGATGAAGCAGCAAGCATACGGGAGTTTCTTGACAACAGAAAATGCGAATTATACAAGGAAGCCGAAGAACAGATAGTACAGCTTGTTCTGGAGGTTTCCAAAAAGGTAATAGGCAACGAAATCACACAAAACAAAGAAGCAATTCTTTCCCTGGTAAATCAGGCGCTTCAGAAATGCGCCTTCAGGAAAAAGCTTGTCTTAAAAGTCTCGCCTCAGGATCATGAATTCATTCTTGAGAATAAAGACCGTATATGTACCCTGGTAGAAGGCATTTCTGATATTGATATAGCTTCCGACCTGTCCCTTTCTGCCGGGAGCTGCATTATTGAAACACCCTCCGGTGAGGTCAATTCCAGCATAGACGTGCAGGTCATGGAAATAGAGAAGATTTTCACTTACTTAATTGGAAATGAGTGATAAATGATGAATCAAATCAATTTCAACAAATATAAGGATGCTTTGTCGGGAAGCAATTTTATAAAGTATACAGGAAGAGTATCGCAGGTTGTTGGGCTCACTATTGAATCCCATGGACCTGCTGTTAATTTGGGGGAGATTTGCAATATATATCCTCTGAAGGGTGAATTACCTATAAAGGCAGAGGTGGTAGGGTTCAAGGAAAGCATTGTCTGCCTGATGCCTCTTGGAGGAATGAGCGGCATCGGACCCGGCAGCAGGATAGAAGCTACCGGTAAGAACCTTACGGTAGGGGTATCGACAGATATGCTCGGCAGGATATTTGACGGCCTGGGCAATCTTATTGACGGTAACGGATGCATTAACAGCTGTGAGGTTTACCCGGTAGAAAACGATCCTCCCAATCCTCTTACAAGAAGGAGGATAACTGATATACTGCCGGTTGGAGTCAAGTCTATAGACGGACTGCTTACAATAGGCAAAGGTCAGAGAATAGGGATATTTGCAGGCAGCGGTGTAGGAAAAAGTACCCTGATGGGGATGATAGCAAGAAATACAAAGGCTGATGTTAATGTTATCGGACTTATAGGAGAGAGAGGCAGGGAGGTAAGGGAGTTCATAGAGAACGACCTTCAGGAGGAGGGACTTGCCCGGTCTGTGGTGATAGTAGCCACCTCCGACCAGCCGGCATTGATAAGGCTGAAGGCAGCACAGCTGGCCACTTCGGTAGCTGAGTATTTCAGAGACCAGGGAAAGGATGTAATGCTGCTTATGGATTCCCTCACGCGTTTTGCAATGGCTCAGAGGGAGGTGGGGCTGGCCGTTGGTGAACCTCCTGTTACAAGGGGTTATACTCCCTCGGTGTTCTCAGTCATGCCAAGGCTGCTGGAACGGTCCGGAACCTCCGATGTCGGGTCGATAACAGGAATGTATACTGTGCTTGTGGATGGAGATGACATGAACGAGCCGATAACGGATACTGTCAGAAGCATACTTGACGGTCACATCGTTCTCTCAAGGAGCCTGGCCAACAAAAATCATTATCCCGCCATTGAGGTGCTGGCCAGTGTAAGCAGGGTAATGCCCAATATTGTAGATGATGAGCATAAAAACAATTCAAATGAAATGAAGAACATACTGTCAGTATATAAGGATGCGGAGGATCTGATAAACATCGGGGCTTATGTGAAGGGCAGCAGCAGTAAAATAGACAGGGCGATAGACAAAATCGATGCAATAAACAGCTTCCTCAGGCAGACGGTTGAAGAAAAGGTGGAAATGGAAGAGATTATGGAGACTATGAAAAATATAGTGTCATAGGGAGAAGCGTATGGCTGCATATAAGTTCAAGCTGCAAAAGCTGTTGGATTATAGAACAAATATGGAGGAAGAGAAGAAAAACCAGCTGAGCTTTGCGCTGAAAAGACTGGAGGAGGAAAAGGACAAGCTTTCCGAGCTCAAATTCAAGCAAAAAGAAATGGAAAAGACCTTTAAAGAAAAAACTTCTCATGGAATAGCAGTAAATGAGCTAAAGTTATTGGCGAATTATATCGATTATTATAAAAGAGGCATAAAAGAGCAGAAAATCAGGGTAAAAATGGCTGAGGATCATCTTTCGACCTGCAGGGAGGAGCTTATTGCCGCAACCCAGGAAAAAAAGATGATAGAAAAGCTTAGGGAAATAGATTTCAAAAAGTATTTGTATGAAGAACAGAAAAAAGAAGAGAAGCTTATTGACGATCTGGTTTCCTTCAAGGGAAGCAATAATTCATAGGGGGATATGCCATGGCACTGTTACCGGAAAAGGAAGAAAAACAGACGACCTCCCCAAAAGCTGCGCCTGAGCCGAAGGGCAAAGGGAAGGCAAAGCGGGAGAAAAACAAGGATAAGAATAGCGTAAGAAGGGGTAATACCTTTTTATTGATAATAATCATATTAATATTGGCGTCAATAATAACAATGGGAGCCATATTTATGTTCAACTTCGCCGGGCTAAGGGCTGAAACCTCAATGTGGCTTTCTGATATGCCCGTTGTGGGAAAGCTTCTGAGGCCTATTGTGGAGAACAAGGACCCGGAGCAGATTGCCAAGGAGGAAATAGCACTGGGATGGTCCAAGCTTGCTGTTTCAGAAAAGGAAATAAGCGAACGGATCAAGGAGCTTGACCAAAGGGAAATGGAGCTGAAAAACAAAGAGAGAGAGCTTTCGGACAAGGAGCTTCAGATAAATGACATGCTGGAGAAGCTCAGCAGCAAGCTGACCAGTATAGAAGAGCAGATAGGGTACCTTGAAAAGTTTGATGATAAAAAGGCGCTGCAGATAATAATGAGCATGGATGATAAAGAGACTGTCGTTCAGCTATTGCGAAATATGAAAAAGGAAAAAGCTTCTGCAATACTCGGGCTTATGGACCCTTTGCAGGCAGCCCAGTTATTGGAGGCCTTGACAGATCAAAACCAATTGGGTGAAAACTCCGCAGCTATCTCAAATCCTTAGGATTACAAAGCGGGAAACCGTTTTTGTATATAATTATGACAGCATAAGGAGGTGAAAAAGTGGTAAATGGTATGGAACTATTTGCATCGGTTAAAATAAGCAAAACCGACAGCAGCCTTCACAAATCGGATTTCAGCAGCAGACCGGCAGATACGGCCCGAGATTTTCATAGCACCTTGAGAGATGCAGCCAGGAATATTAACCGGGACGACGATTCGGGGATAAAAAAGGAATTGGCCGGAAGAGCCGAGGCTAAGCTGAAAAAACCGGACAAACAGCAGCCGGCGGCAGAAGAAATAACTGCAGCAGGGAAAGAACCGGAGGAAAGCGGGACTGAGAAGGTAACAGACAGGCTTGATGAAATACTTATGACGCTGCAGCAGCTGGTCAATATGCAGCAAAATGGAGAACTGACCCCGGAAAACCGGATTTCCCTTCCTGAAGGAATGGAAGCAGCCTTGCAGGAGCTGACTGAGCTTCAGAACAAGCTGGCAATGCTTTCAGAAGCAAAGCTTCAGACAGAAATACCCGGACTGCAGCAAGGATTAGGAGAGCTAAAGACACTCCTGGAAGGAATCATGAATGAGCTTAAGGCTGGGGATGATTCTACAGAAAAGGGTATCAGTCCGGAGCTGATGCAAAAGCTTGAGGCTGTTATGGAAGAAACGGTGCAAAAGCTGGAAGCTCAGAGAAATACTTCAGCAGAAAACATTAACAATCCGGCAGCTTCGGCAAAACCTGAAAATACGGCTGAAACAGCAACAGCAGGAGCCAATGGGCCGGATAAGCCGGTGGAAGCAGATACCAGGATAAAGGCTGAAGACGGGAAGGTTGAAGCCAAGACTGAAGCTGAAGTGGTAGACAGCAAGCCCCTCAACAAAGCAGCCGCAGCCGGGAAGGAAGCCTCTGAAAGCGATATTGACCAGGAGGAAAAAGCCGCTCTTGAAGGTAAAACAGAAAAAGTAACAGTTGAAAGCAAGGAAGGCAGGAATCAGAATACTGAGTCAGGAGCCGGAAAGGAAGCCGCCGGAGAAGGAAACGCTGCCGCAGCCAAAATGAACAAGCCGTCAAATCAGGATATGACTGGTATGATCCAGGGACAGCCGGTGGCAGAAGAAAGCTCAGAAGCAATTACAAATCAGGTGGAAGCTCCAAGAGCGCAGACTGTGAGCAGAGCGGAGATAATCAATCAGATTGTAAAGAAAGCAGAGATTATTCATACAGATGCACTGTCAGAAATGAGGCTGCAGCTGGAACCGGAGAATCTCGGAAAGCTTACCCTGAGGATCGCAGTGGAAAGAGGGCTTATAACAGCAAAGTTCACGGCAGAAAGCTATGAAGTAAAGCAGGTTATAGAATCCAGCTTCAATGAGCTTAAGGACATGCTTCAGGAAAAGGGACTGGAGGTTCAGAATTTCAGTGTTTCCGTCGGCCAGAATAACAAAGAGTACAATAACGGCAATGCATTCCAGCAGTGGAAGGAAACCGTAAGGCTTACGGGTGCCGGCAGGAACAAAGGCAGCTATGAAGGCTATATAGGCAATGAGATAGCTGATAGAAAAGCAATAAACCCTTATATCGTACACAATGGAGAATTTGATCATACTGCATAAGGAGGTGAGTAAATGTCAATTTACGGAATCAACGGACAATACACTAAATACGATCCAGATCCGGTAAAGGAATATAACAGCAACCTTGACAAGGATGCATTCCTCAAGCTTCTGGTAGCTCAGATGAAATACCAGGACCCGCTGGAACCCAACAAGGATAACCAGTTTATCGGCCAGATGGCGCAGTTCAGTGCCCTGGAGCAGTCACAGAATTCGAACCAGTCAATCAGGATAAACTCAGCCAACAATCTGGTCAACAAGCTTGTAAAAGCAGTATACAGGTCGGAGGATTCCACACAGAGCAAAGAAATCATAGGCCTGGTAGATAAGGTTGTTGTTAAAAAGGACGATATTTATCTGACGGTTGATGTGGCCGGTTTGAAATACGATGTAAAGCTTGGGGACATAAAGGAAGTCACAGAGCTGGAAAACTCCGTAGAACAGATGTATCTTATGAATCAGTCCATGAGAAGCACTACAGCCTTTAACCTTATTGGAAAGACTATAAAGGGAGTATACATCGAAACCGAAACGGTTGACGGAGTAAAGAGGGAAAAGGAAGTTGACATCGAGGGCGTTGTGGAGAAGGTAAGGAAGGATGGCGTAGCCATATATCTGACGGTCAATGGCAAGGATGTATACCTGGAGGATGTAACAGAGGTAAAATAGACCTTCAAAGAGGTGAAGAAATGAGCGTCATATACAATAACAAACCGATAATGCCCATCGGCAGGGTAATACCGAATACAAAGCCGGCAGAAAATAAAAATATCAGCCAGGGTACAAGCTTCGATGCATTATTCAGGGAAGAGCTGCTGAAGCAGACCGACGTCAAGTTTTCCAAGCATGCCATGGAAAGGCTGGAGCTGAGAAATATAAAGCTTTCCAGGGAAGATATGGGTAAAATAGGCGATGCGGTTAACAAGGCTGCGGAGAAAGGCATAAAAGAAACACTTATAATAATGGGGGACTCAGCCTTTATTGCAAATGTGAAGAGCAAGACGATAATCACTGCTGCAGCGGGAGAGAACCTTAAGGACAATGTATTCACAAATATAGACGGTGCAGTGATAATATAGGCCGGACCTTTTTAAGGGGGCTTATCCTTTCGGAATGACAGAAGAAAGGTGCACTATTAAACTTATAGGAGGTCACTAATTATGATGAGATCAATGTTCTCCGGCGTATCCGGATTAAGGGCCCACCAGCTCAAAATGGATACAATCGGTAACAACATAGCTAATGTAAATACAGTTGGTTTCAAATCCCAGAGAACCACCTTCCAGGAGGTGTTCAACCAGACTCTCAGGGGCGCAGGCTCGCCGCAGGAAGGCAAAGGCGGCACAAACCCCCAGCAGGTCGGGCTTGGAATATCCCTTTCCTCTATCGATACCTTTCATTCAAGGGGTGCGGTACAGAGGACAGATAACCTGACAGACCTTGCAATAAACGGTGACGGCTTCTTCATACTGTCCAATTCCGCCGACGGTCTTAGCAGGAGCTACTCAAGGGCAGGGAATTTCTCTCTGGATGATGACGGAAACCTGGTAGCGGCAAACGGCTACAAGGTATTGGGATATATGGTAGACTCAGATACAGGAGTACTGAAGAGCCAGCTGGAGGGTATAAAGATATCCAAGGCTGAAATGGTTGCAGCGAAGAAAACCTCTTACTCCAATTTTGAAGGAAACCTTGACAACGCAATAGAAAAAGCTACATCAGCAACAGTGCCGACTTTTGTAGCTGCAACCGCTGGTCCGCCTCCCACTCCTTCGGCTATTGATATACCTTCCGGAACAAAATATTGGGAGACTACAGCAACAGTTTATGATACCTTGGGCGGTAAGCATACTCTTAAATACACATTTATAAGGGGAGTTGACGAAGCCGGTACAACAACAAATGCGGAGGACAGCGATTGGATTGTGCTGATATATGATCAGGATAAAAAAGCATACTACAGGGGAGATGGCACTAACAAGACAACTATGAATACAACACTGGAGACAAATGTAAATGAACTGCAGGACTTTGCTTTTCATCTTAAATTTGGTGCAAATGGATTATTGGATACATCAGCAACAGGCAGCGAAAATGGCGGCAAAGTAAAACTGACAGTTCCTGGTAAGAATGGTTCTGGTGATATTGTTGGTATAGACATAGACTTCAGCAAAATCACACAGTTTGCCAACGAATCAAATGCTGCGGTAACAAAAACAGACGGATACCCACAGGGTTCACTGGATACCTTCAGCATAGGGCCTACAGGGGAAATAAACGGCATATTCACCAACGGCATGAGCAAGATAATTGGACAGGTTGCCCTGGCAGTGTTCAAGAATCCTGCAGGTCTGGAGAAGACATCAGAGAACATGTATCAGGTGACACCGAACTCAGGGGAACCGATTGTGGGTCTCCCGGGCTCCAGCGGACTTGGTTCGATCAACTCAGGTACTTTGGAAATGTCAAATGTTGATATATCAAATGAATTTGCTGAGATGATAAGCACCCAGAGAGGCTTCCAGGCAAATTCAAGGATCATAACTACCTCGGATGAGATGCTCCAGGAACTGGTAAACCTTAAGAGATAAATAGGAAATGCTTGATCCCTGGGCCAAAAGCCCAGGGATTAATAAAATCAGGAAGGAAGTGATGTTATGATAAAGGTGTCAAGACTTAACGGGGTAGCTTATTACCTTAACTGCGAGCTTATAGAAACTGTAGAAAATACGCCTGATACGGTTATTACTTTGAGGGATGGTAAAAAATTGTTGGTTTCTGAAACTTCAGAGCAAATAATTGAAAAAATTATCGAATATAAAAAGAGGATTTTTGACCTTTCATCTATAATTAATAAGGGTAACTCTTGAAGCGAGGTGCGGATAGTTGGATTTGTCATCAGTTTTTGGACTAATCGGAGGAATAGCAGTAATAGCTGTCACAATAATGCTAAGCGGAGATCTGGCAGGATATATAGACATCCCTTCAATTATCTGTACCTTCGGTGGAACAATATGTATGACATTTTTGGCGTTTCCTATAAAAAAGCTTAAGGAGGGCATAGCCTCCATAAAGTATGTATTTTTTTACAACGAGACGGATGCAGAAAATGTGATAAAGTCGATAATAGACCTTGCCAATGTGGCGAGAAAAGAAGGCTTGCTTTCTTTGGAAGAAGCCGCTCAACAGCTTACCGACGATTTCCTGCAGAAGGGAATACTGTTGATTGTTGACGGAACTGACCCGGAGCTGGTAAGAAATATTCTGGAAACAGAGCTGTCCTTCATAGAAGAACGCCACAAGAGCAATCAGGGCGTGTATGAGTATATGGCCGCTATAGGGCCGGGCTTTGGAATGCTCGGAACCCTTATCGGATTGGTAAACATGCTGGCAAACCTGTCGGACCCCGCTACCATAGGTCCGAACATGGCGGTTGCTATCATAACTACATTTTACGGTTCCATCATTCAGAATGTGCTTTGCAATCCGGTAATCAACAAGCTCAAAATCAGGAGCTCATCAGAATCTCTCATGAAAGAGGTAATGCTGGAAGGAATGCTGTCTATACAAGCCGGTGAAAATCCGAGAATAATTGAAGAAAAGCTTAAAGCTTTCATGTCTCCTAAGCTAAGGAGAACACTTGCTACTGCGAAGCTCGTAGAAGAAGGTGAAGCATAAATATGGCAAGAAAAAAAGTAGCGGATCAACCAAAGGCCGGAGCGCCTGAGTGGATGGCCACATATTCAGATATGGTAACCTTGCTTTTGTGTTTTTTTGTTTTATTGTATTCCTTTGCCAATCTGGATGTACAAAAATTCAAGGCAATAGCAGTATCAATGAATGGAGCCTTAGGCGTACTGGATTCCGGCGTGACGATGAGTATGGAGCCCCTTGTCAACGCTTTTCCCTCAGATTCTCCGGTGGAGGAAGCAGAAGAGTTCAATCAGCTATATGCTGAAATGAATGAATATATAATGGAAAACAATCTGGGGTCAAGCATAGTGCTTGCCCTTGATGGGACAGGACTGTTGGTCAGGTTCATGGATAATGTCCTTTTTGATTCGGGTAAGGCAGATATGACAACCAATGCCAGGGAAATTATAGATAAGGTTGCAGAAATAATCAGGCAAAACGACAAACACGTCAGAGTTGAAGGACATACAGACAATATACC
>JAEXXN010000041.1 GCA_023405875.1 Bacillota bacterium
ATTTGGAGAAGATATACAAGATAATTAAAGCTTGCTATATACCAGCTCTGATTATTGCTGTTTATTGCGGTATGACAAGCTATACTGCTTTATACGAAAACCATATAAAAGTGGGCACCCCTGTTAATCCCCTTGGGATAACATATAGTTATGATGATATTAAAAATGTTGATGTGGGTATAGAAAAATATAAAGACACATATACGCCATATTATAAAATAACACTGAAAGATGGTAAAAAAGTTGACATGTTTGGAGGAAGTATATCAGAAAACAGCAATGCAAATTTTGAGGAGATTTTAGTATACTTTGATAATGCCTTAGAGAAGAAAAGTATCAAGAAAAATGTTGATAAAAGTAATTTTGATAAGTTTGCAAAAGAGTTGGATATAAACTATGTAAAAGAAATTGAAAAGTTGTTTGAGTAAATGCTAATTTATGAATTTAAAATGCAGGAGTAATATTGATGAACCTTAATGATTTTATCTCACAAAACAATGCTTCCCGCAAACGGATAATTTTTATTCAAGAGCTAATTAAAATGATTTGCTACAATAACCCACCGCTACTGAGTAAGGAACAAGAAGGAAAAATCGCCATACCTGTTACAGCATACATATAACCCAGTAAATTGGTTTCCATGATCGGATGAAGCTTTTAAGAAAGCAAAGTCAGAAGATAAACCAATTTTCCTCTCTATTTGCTATTACACTTGCCACTGATGGCAATCTGGTTATTAGAACCAAAAATTATGTCATCATAGAAACATTTATCCCTTAAAATGATAGTTTTGAGGGACTTTTTTGTTCTGTTGTTAATGCTATATAATCCATCAATAATGAAAGTATAATTCCCTCTTGACTCTACCATAATGTGAGACTATAAAATTAATATATAAATTAAAAAAGGAGAGGAAGCATGCTAAAAATTGGGGATTTTTCTAGGCTCTCAAATACATCGGTACGGATGCTCAGATATTATGATGAAACCAACCTGCTTAAGCCTATAACAATAGATTCAAGTACGGGATATCGGTATTACAATGCAAATCAGCTAGATGTTGTAAATCAAATATCGAGGTATAAAGAGCTTGGAATTTCACTAGTTGGGATTAAAGAAATATTAGAAAATAATGACGATTTAGATTTTATAAAGAAGTATATGAAAAGTCATGTGGATGAACTGAATGAGGAAAGAAAAAAGCTTGAAAAGCAAATAGCGCTCATGGAAAATGCAATGAATAGTTTGGAACAAGATGGTGGATATCTGCAATATGCAGTAGTATTAAAAACGATACCTAAAAGGGAAGTAGTTTCTTTAAGGAAAAAAATTTCTTCCCGTGGTGAAGAAGGTATGCTTTGGGTAGAACTGAATGAAGAAATAAATAAACAAAAAATCTCCTTGTCAAAAGATTGTCACTCACTAGCTTTATATTACGATAATGAGTATAGGGATATCGATATTGATGTTGAAATACAGACAGCAGTGATTGGTGGTGGACAAGATAATGAAAATATAAAGTTTTTTACTGCTCCTGAGTTAAAAGTTGTTTCTGTTACCTTTAGGGGGAGTTATGAGCAGCGGCCCCATGTTTCCAGAGCAATTGCAGACTGGATTGAAACCTCAGAGTATGTTATGGATGGTCCAATGATTAGCATTTTTTATATAACGCCACACCAGAGTTCTAAACCCGACAACTGGGTAACAGAAGTTTGTTATACTGTGAGGAAGAAATAAACTAAAGCTTAAAACTAGAAAAATAAAAAGATAAAAAGGAGAGATAAAAATGGTTATACCTTATATTACTTTTAATGGAGACTGCAGTGCGGCTTTGATGTTTTATGAAGATGTGTTCAATAGTGAAGTTAAAATGGTGAAGAGATACGGGAATTATGTTCCGGAGGGGGTTGACTCGCCGCCGGATAATCTTGCCGAATGGATTCTCCACGGAGAAATGGAGATATGCGGTTCAAACTTTTGGTTTGCTGATGATGTACATACAGTGTCAAAGGGTAATATGATAAGGTTAACTGCTCTATTTTCTACAGCAAAAGAATCTGAAGAGGCTTTTAAGAAGCTAAGTGAAGGTGGGGAAGTTACACTTCGGCCAGTGAAAACATTTTATAGTTCATTTCATGGAGCCGTTACAGACAAGTACGGGGTCAACTGGAACATTGTTGCCGAAGAATCTCCCAATTAATTATTGAACATACGAAAATCAAATTTGAATACGATAAATAAAAAAGATTACTATTTAGTCATAGCAATCTTTTTTTATTCAGGGAATAATACTAGAAATATAGTGTAAAGGTGTTGTTGTATATAATCCAGTTAATTGGTATCCTTGGGGTGTTGAAGCCTTTGCCCGTGCAGTTGCTGAGGACAAACCAATCTTCCTATCCATACGCTATTCCACATGTCATTGATGGCAATTAAGTTACTGCACCCAAATGATATTTTCTTGAAATTATTGTTTTAAATGATATAATATGTGAAGAGTATTTATATAATTTACAGGAGAGATTTGTATGTTGACAACACATATTTACTTAAATGGGAACTGTAAAGAAGCGATAGAAATGTATAGGAGTGCATTAGGCGCTACCGTAAAAACACTTATTGAAGATTCCAATTCGCAACTTGTTGTTCATGCCGAAATTACTATTCATAATGAATTACTTATGGTAAATGATTTTGGGAATAACGACGGGATTTCTAAGTCGGGAGGGTACCAGCTTTCTGTTCAGTTTAAAAATGAGGATGACCTAAAAAGAGCCTATTCGTGTATGAAGCTTGAGAGCATTACAATTAATTCAATGCAGCCCACAGATTACAGCCCATGCACCGTTAGGTTTATTGACAAGTTTGATGTACGATGGGCATTTTGGGTATAGTAAATCGTTCATTATAAGCATTTTCTATATATTGAAAGTAGATAAATCCTGAATCCTAAACCTTACTAAATTCTGTGAGGTTTCTTTATTTTTCAAAAATTCGGGTATACTAAATCAAATTTAGTTTGAAAGGAGTTGATACCTGTGCCTACTACTGATAAAGTAGCCAATAGACTAATAAATGAAAAAAGTCCTTATCTACTCCAACACGCTCATAACCCCGTCGACTGGTACCCCTGGGGTTCTGAAGCCTTTGAACGGGCGGCAAGTGAAGATAAACCCATCTTTCTATCCATAGGCTATTCCACCTGTCACTGGTGTCACGTAATGGAGAAGGAATCCTTTGAGGATGAAGAGGTTGCAGAGATACTGAACAAAGGCTTCGTTGCCATAAAGGTGGACAGGGAGGAGCGGCCGGACATTGACCACATATATATGAATGTGTGCCAGGCGCTTACCGGAAGCGGAGGCTGGCCTCTGACCATAATAATGACTCCGGATAAAAAGCCGTTTTTTGCCGGGACCTACTTTCCAAAGCGGTCAAGGATGGGCTATCCGGGAATAACAGATGTGCTTGAGAAAACCATGGATTCGTGGAATACACAGAGGGATAGCCTGCTGCAAGCCTCGGAAAGCATCCTGGAGCATATAAAGGCTGATTCCGCCGCCGACTCTGCGGGAGAGCCCGATCTGGAAACCGCAGGTAAGGCGTTCCAGGGCTTCAAAGCAAGCTTTGACAGTGATTATGGTGGCTTCGGCAGGGCTCCCAAGTTCCCTACCCCTCATAATCTGCAGTTTTTGTTAAGGTATTGGAAAATCACAAATGACCCTGAAGCTCTGAATATGGTGGAAAAGACCCTGTGCTCCATGTACAGGGGAGGTATATACGATCATGTGGGCTATGGCTTTTCGAGATACTCCACAGACCGCAAGTGGCTGGTGCCGCATTTTGAAAAAATGCTTTATGACAATGCCCAGCTTGCCGTTGTATACCTGGAGGCATACCAGGCTACGGGCAGGGAACAGTATGGTGAAGTAGCCAGGCAGATATTTGAATATGTATTGAGGGATATGACCTCCTCCGAAGGAGGGTTTTACTCTGCAGAGGACGCCGACTCGGAAGGAGTTGAGGGGAAATTCTACGTCTGGAGCCCCAAGGAGATAACCGATATATTGGGTGAGGACGCAGCGGTGGAATTCAACGGCTACTATGGAATAAATGAAAAGGGTAATTTTGAGGAAAAAAGCATACCTAATTTCCTACATAATAAGGAGGCCTTCAACAGGATAACGGCAAACCCCCTGGAGGATCACAGAATAAGGGTGTTTGAGGCAAGACGAAAAAGGGTGCACCCGTATAAGGACGACAAAATACTGACCTCCTGGAACGGCTTGATGATAGCGGCACTGTCGATAGGCGCGAGGGTACTGGGCAATAAGAAATACTCCGAAGCCGCAGAAAAGGCCGTAGATTTTATAAAAACAAAGTTGATACGGGAGGATGGAAGGCTCCTTGCCAGGTATAGGGAAGGAGAAGCTGCATACCCGGGCTACCTGGACGACTATGCTTTCCTGGTATGGGGCTTGAT
>JAEXXN010000137.1 GCA_023405875.1 Bacillota bacterium
CTCAAGCACGGTAGAGTTCCTTGGCACCTGGGTCTTAATTCCGTCAATAGTTATATTGATCATTTCCATATAGAGTCTCCCCCTCTTAAATTTCTTAGAACTTTTATTTAAAATACTTCTGTGAAGCATTTAAATTCAATTTTTCCCATAAGAAATCATTAAAAAATCTCCTTGCAATTTCCGGAAGGAGACAAAAGTCAATGGCACCGTATTATAATTAATACAGAACAAATTCCACTCCATTCCGCAGCGGGAGGCACTGCTGTTTCCAACAATACCCTGTCAGTTTAAGCTCCAAGGTAAAAACTACAGGGAAATTAAACTCGGAGATATTCAGTTCCTATATTAGAATATAATACATTGTAGATTATTTGTCAATCGCATCCGGGACAGTTGTTATTCAAAAGTATTATGTTTTATATTAAATATTTTGAAAGTAATATTCATTACTTTTCACTATTTATTATATGCTTTATGCATAACATTGTCAATAATTTAACAGTCTCTCAAGGGATATTATTGCTATATTTTCCTGCAAGCCCGGCACTAGATTAATCTGTTGTGCCGGTTGATAACGATTTAACTTGCAAAAGCTGCAAAATGGAAAATCCGCAGGATTATACCGCCCTAGAGATCGCAATTACTTGCCGCCGCATTCGGCCGCCTGTCCTGTCAATATCTCTATTCCATGCTTCAGTGCAGGTATTATGACTTCGAGATTTTCTCTGACCCCCTTGGGGCTTCCCGGAAGGTTAATGATCAGAGTCTGCTTCCGCAAACCCGCCTGCGCCCTTGACAGCATTGCCTTGGGCGTTATCGCAAGGCTTCTTGCCCTCATGGCCTCGGGAATCCCCGGAACATGCCGTTCTATTACTTCGAGGGTAGCTTCCGGAGTCACGTCCCTGTTTGAAAAGCCTGTTCCTCCTGTTGTAAGCACAAGATTCAGACCCAGCCTGTCGGACATTTCTATTATGGCTTCCTTTATATATTGCTTTTCATCGGGAACAATTGTGTATTTCTCCACTCTGCCGCCTATCTGCTTTATCATTTCCTCAATTGCAGGTCCGGAGGCATCCACCCTTTCCCCTCTTGAGCCCTTATCACTTATAGTGATGATTCCTACACTGAATTCATCCATACTTTTCATCTCCTAATATATTTCGCAAAAAACATTTTACATTTATGCTCCAGTTTTTGCGTAAATATTTCATTGAATTCGCGCAATACTCTGATAAAAAGCTCAAGCGCGTTCAATATGGTTGTTTTTTAACATTTTGTATTATTGATGCTCTGGTGCAGCTGTTCACTGAAGTTGAATTCTCCTGACTTTCCTCCCCTTTTGTGCACAAGATGTATATCGCTTATGACCATGAACTTGTCTATTGCCTTACACATATCATATATTGTCAGTGCGGCAACCGAAACCGCCGTCAACGCCTCCATTTCGACTCCCGTTACGCCCACAGTCTTTACGACCGCTTCAATATCAAGCTTGGAATTCTCCACATCCACTTGAAACTCAATGTCAGCGCCGTATATGTTCACATTATGGCACATAGGTATTATGTCCGGCGTCGACTTAGCTCCCATGATACCTCCTACCTGAGCTACCGACAGCACATCGCCTTTTTTTATTTTCCCCTCTGCAATAGCCTTCAGAGTCTCCCTCTTCATATAAACAGAGCCTCTTGCCACTGCCTCCCTGACGCTTTCTTCCTTTTCCGACACATCTACCATTCTTGCATAGCCTTTTTCATTTATATGTGTCAGTCCGCTGATCCCCTGGGCTTCTTTCTTTTCTTTGCCGTCCATACAGTCACCTCCTTGGTGAATTTGAATTCTGCTGATTATGTATTAATTTTACTATCTGGTGCTTATTAACACAACTATTTTCTTGTTTTCAAAGTGTTAATAAGCACTACCTTAATACAATGCCTCGCATACCCTGAAAGGAATATCCCCCACGAGGCATTATTGCTTATTAACACAACATATTTATTATCTCTATCAGAGTTGACCCATATTTACCAAACAAAGTATTTTTTTATAGATATTAAAGGCGTTATTTGATATAATTTGT
The DNA here is from genome assembly GCA_023405875.1 of Bacillota bacterium. Taxonomy (GTDB): domain Bacteria; phylum Bacillota; class Clostridia; order Lutisporales; family Lutisporaceae; genus BRH-c25. The sequence continues at coordinate 2,081 of JAEXXN010000137.1, forward strand.
CATAGATGCCATTTACATAATCTCATAGTATTCCTGCATATAATTCAATCATAATATGGAGGCAGAAAATGTTTAAAATCAAAAGCAGAAGTATAATGTTCAAAATACTGATTATGATATTGGCCATATGTGTATTGGAGTCTCTGATTTTTACAACTATGTCCGAATACATGACGGAGCGCACCCTGGAAAAACTGATAACTGAAAACAGCAGAAAAAATGCAGAGCTGTATTCAGAATACATAGGCAGCTGGCTCATGGAAAGAATGAAGGAAATTGAAGTCTATGCAAATACTCCGGTGGTAAAGTCAATGGATTGGGATATCATAGAACCCTATCTGAAAAATGAAATTGAAGAAAAGCTTTTGGTATATGATCATTTCATGGTCGCAGATCTGAGCGGACATTATAATAATACTCTTAAAAGAAATGCCGGCAATGCAAGCGACAGAGAATATTTTGAAACAACCATGAAAGGTAAAATCTCTGTCTCCAATCCAATCATCTCCAGAACCAATGGTAAACCGGTAACGGTGGTGGCTGCACCTGTAAGGAGCGATACTCTGTCAATCCAGGGCATAATGGCAGGCACCATAAATATGATAAAGCTTTCCAAGATAATCGAAAATCTCAAATATAACTATCCCAACTCATACTCATATATCGTCGATAAAAACGGCATGGTCATTGCTCATCCCCAGGAGGAGCTAATATTCAATGAGAATATAACGAAAAAATCCGATATCTTTTCTGAGCAAATGGTTAAGGCTTCAAAGGAGATACTTACCAGAGACCAGGGAACCGTCAGCTATTCATACCAAAATGAATCCAGCATGAATTATTACCATATCATACCCAATACCGACGGCTGGAAGCTTATTATTAAAATACCTGCGGACTATTGGCTGAACCCGCTCAGGTATGCGTCGATATATCAAGTGATTATAGGATTGGCAGGACTTATTATTGCTTCTGTCCTCGGATTCTTTGTAGCCAGGAGTATTTCACACCCCATAGTTC
>JAEXXN010000142.1 GCA_023405875.1 Bacillota bacterium
TTCGCCCCCTGATACCGTTATCCCGGAAATAAACGGCCGCACTTCATCAATTGTCCTCATTACATCCTCTACCGTCATAAAAACAGCTTTGGGGCTGCTTTTGCTGCGGCAGGCTGCAATACATGCATCACAGCTTATACACCTTTGAGAATCCCAGGTGACCTTTTCATTCCTGCTGCCCAGCGCTCCTGCCGGACATGCCGTCAGGCAGCGGCTGCAGCTTGTGCATACATTTATAGTCTCAGGGTTATGGCAATACAGGCAATTGAAATTACAGCCCTGAAAAAAGATCACTGTGCGGTTCCCCGGGCCGTCTACCGAGCTGAAGGGCAATATCCTGTTAACGAGCGCTTCTCTCATTGCCTCTTATCTTTCTCTCAAGTATCCTGGAGTTCTGTACTGCTCCCAGACCCAACGCCACAGTATCATGGAGCGCCTGGCCGCCTTTCTGAAGCTTCTCCATATCCGATTTTTTTACAAGATAGCCGGTAATCCTTATCAGGTCACTGTCCGATGCATAAAAGGACATATACCTGAGTCCCGCAGCAAAACCGCCTTTAACTATGTCCAGCAGATAAGCAGGATTATTCTTCACAGTCTCGTCAAAGCTGAACACATCGCCTATCCCTGAAGGGAAGTATTTGTGGAAGGGAGCACTCTGCAGCAAATGCCTGTGTATTTCAGGCTCTTCACCTATAGGTATACGACAGCCCGGGCTGATTCCAAAATCGGTATCGATCCCTACCTGCGCATGGAGCAGATAATGCCCGGCCGTTGCTTCACAATATTTATTCTCATGCAGAGACATGAGCATGTGCATTTTCTCTATTATTCTCAGTCCGAGTGCATTTGCAGCCTCACCATATCCGAAGCGTTCCTTCTGTTCCTTTGCTCCTAGCAATTGATTCACACATTCTGCCAGACCGACCATCCCGAACATTGCTGTAAACCTGTCCCTGGAAATCAGCCCCTCCTTAACAAGAAAGCTGCTTTCAAAGAATCCGCTTTCCTCTACTATAAAGCTTACCCTCTTATCCATAAATTCACACATTTTGTTAACAGCATCAGGAAGCAGCTCCTCCATGAAGTGCTCTTCACTGCTTGCCTTATTGGCAAGTCTGGCAAGTATCAGTCTCACAAGGGTATAGCTTCCCCCGCCTATAGGCAGGCCGTTATAGCAACTGGCTATGGAATAATCCTTCCCAAGATCCTCTACAAACATTTCATGGTTGGCAAAGCTGGGCTTTGCTGTTACAAGAGCTGTCCGTACCGCTTCCAGCGCAAATTCCTCCGGAGTCTCCCCGCTGTATTTCAGTGTTATATTCGGAACGGAATCCTGAAGCTCCCTTTCAGCCCTTAATATCAGCCTGCCCGCCCTGGTAGCCATGGGTCCGATATTTGCATGGCAGAAGGAATCGGTTATTGTGCGGTCAAGCTGCATAAGGAACAGCTTAATAGCCTTGAAGGCCTGTTCTTCATCTTCTATATAGGGCTCCAGCAAGGTATCCAGGTTTCCTACATATACAGGCATTGTAGTAATAGAAGGCACATGCCTGTATAATATCAGCAGGTTGGTCGTAGCCTCCCATATGTCCTTTGCCGGTTTCAGCCTCAGAAACTCACTTCCCTGGGCCATAAATCTTTCGTAATCAGGAACTATATACCTGGGCCTGTATGGTGCATTTCCCTCATTCAGATCACAAAAAATGCCCTCCTGCCTGTATTTCTGAATATCCGCTGAGAGGTCAAGCACCTCCAGAGTGTTTTCTGCCGCCCTGGCCAAGGCTATAACCTTCTGCTCATAAGTTTGGGTATTGTCCTTGATAATTTTCAATGCATCTATCATAATTACACCTTCCAACAAATTATATTAACCAATTATACTATACTAATTATATCATTTTTGAATGTATTAAGAAATATTCATAAAGGCATCGTATTTATGATACGATGCCTTTTGTACATTCAATCAGACTTTAAATTTGGAGATGCTTACCTGCATTTCTTCCGCCAGCCTGGCAAGCTCTTCGCTGGCCTCGGCGATCTGCAGCATAGAGGATGTCTGCTCTTCCACCGAAGCTGACGCTTCTTCGGTTCCTGCCGCATTCTCCTCTGCAAGTGCCGACAGGTTCTGGATGACATCTATTATTTCATCCTTCTTCTGATACATTATCTCTCCGGAGTTATTCAATACTTCTATAACTTCTTTGGTCTTTTCTATAGCACCGGAGATACCTTCAAATTTATTTTTGGTTTCCTCCACAACCAGCTCCTGAGCCTCCGCCAGGGCTGTGACTTTCTGCATGGTAGTTACCGCGCTGCTGGTCTTGTCTATCAGCTCCACAACAATTGCTTCAATTTCCTTAGTGAACTTATTGGAGTCTTCCGCCAGCTTTCTTATCTCATCAGCAACTACGGCAAAGCCTCTTCCTGCCTCTCCCGCCCTTGCCGCCTCTATTGCTGCATTAAGAGCCAGCAGGTTTGTCTGTCCTGCTATACTTCTTATCATCTGACTTGCGCTTTCTATTTTTTTTGCACTTTCACTTGTATTCAATACGACCTTGTATATTTCCTCCGAAGCTTCATTGCTTGCCTCAGTTTTTTCCACCAGCTCCCTTATTGCCTTGAAGCCTTCCTCCTTGAGCCGGTCAACCTCATCTGCAGCGCTGTTCAGCACTTCCCGCTGCTGCTCCTCCTCAGCAATCACATTTCCCATTTCATTGATCTTCTCTGCGCTTATTTCAGTGTCCCTTGCCTGATCTCCCGCACCCTTTGCCATTTCCTCAATAGTTTTTGCCACCTCCTCGGCAGATGTGGCAGCCTGCTGGCTTGTAGCCGTCAGTTCCTCCGAGGAAGAAGCCACCTGCTGTGAGGCATCCGATATGCTTTTAACAAAACCTCTGAGGTTATCGGTTACCTCCTGGAAGGAATTTGCCAGAACGCCTATCTCATCCTTCCTCTTCTTCAACCTCTCAGGCACATCCATTGTAATATCCAGCTCGGATATTTTTTTGGCGTGGGCACTTACAAACACTATAGGCTTGGCTATATACGCACTTATAAAATATGTAATCAATATTCCCAGAAAAACTGCAATTACCGAGAGTATCAACAGCCATCTGTCCATTACCTGCACATTTTTCAGGACGTCGGCTTCATGAGTTGCTACGGCAAGGAACCATCCGATATCCTGTACCGGCCTGTATGCCATGATCCGGTTTGAACCTTCAAAGAAGTAATGTCCTACACCGGTCTCTCCTTTGAGCATCTTGCCGGTCATAATGTCTGCAAGCGCTTTCAGCTCCGGGTTGTTTTTGGCGTCCTCGACCGGATTATACTGGCTCAGAACCTTTTCTCCGTCAGGATGTGCCATCAGAACTCCGGTTTTATTTGCAATATATGCATATCCTGTCTCTCCAACCTTTATCCGGCCGGTAATATCTATGAGTCCCGTACTATCCAGCACTCCGTATATTACGCCTTTTACCGCTCCATCCCTTACTATCGGTGAGGCAACGACCATTGAAGGTTTATTTGTCACCTTGCTTATCAATACATCAGAAACATTAGACTTCCCGCTTGCTGCAAGCTTAAAGTATTCCATGTCTGCTATATTTACCTGCTCACCCTTCAGGCTGGTGCCATTACCCTTTAAATCAACAATCGCAAAAGTCTCATAGCCGTTTTTGTCAGCTTCGGGCTGCAGCTCGATTACCTTTTCATCCCAGGGAATATCATCGTTAATGGCCCTTCGTGCTGCTATCCCCTCCATGAATATTATTTTCTGGTCCAGAAAGCTCCTTATAAGCATTGACGCTTCCAGGGTCACCACATCCAGGGAGTGCTCTGCTTCAGTCAACAGTGCATCCCCTGCCTTTGTACTTGCAGCATATCCCATCACTGAACAGATGAGCATCAATAAAATGCTGAAGTAAATAATCAATCTTGTTTTTATAGATTTCATAAAATCCCCCCTCTTTAGTCGTTAAGCAATATCTATTAGTATTTAATATAGCGTATAAAATTAATAATAATTATTATTAATTCCGAAGTATAGATTTCGACATATACTGACAAATTCCTGCTTAATATATAAATATTTCTTTATATTTCTTTCTATATATTTCGCGAAAAATATTTTACACATATACTTCAGATTCCATGTAAATATTTCCTTTGTTTTCATAGGGTTCGCGCTATACCCCAATAGGGCACTCAAAGGCTCCATATACAAATATAGCTATAAAGATTTGTTATAAATGGGTCAAAACATACCTGATGTACATATTATGGAATTGTGTGCCTAAAATTTATGAGGGGGGTTTATATGAGCAATAAGCTTTATAATAAATACATCAAGAATTTTAATGTAAACCTGCTGGAGTGCAAGCTCCTGGGTAAAGGGCACAATGGCGTTATTTACCTTCTGCCTGAAGGAAAGGTCATTAAGATATGCTATAGCGCCAAAGCCTGTAGAAAGGAATACGAGATACTGCAAAAAATCAAGAAAAACAAGTATTTTCCCAGAGCATACGGTATGATGGGAAATTACATGATAAGGGATTATGTGGATGGCATCCCACTGAATAAATATGTCAAAAAACATGGGTTCAGCAGAGAGCTGGCGGTCAAGCTCATAGAGCTCCTGGAAGAATTCAGAAAACTGAACTTTAAAAAGCTTGATACAAGATGCAAGGACATCATGGTACTGCCCGACGGTAAGCTGATGGTAATAGATCCGAAAAAATTCTATTCAAAAAACAGAAGCTTTCCGAGGCATTTGTCCAAAGGTCTTTATACTCTGGGAGTACTTGATACCTTCCTTGAGGTTGTCAGGGAGCAGCGTCCGGTTTTGTATAAGGAGTGGCACAAGGAAATAGAGGATTATATCATTGAAAAGAAAAAGGAATATGAAGAATGAAAAAGACTGTATCCTTTCAATTGTCAGGATACAGTCTTTAATCCATAGATTTTTCTAGCATACGGCTGCATCCTCAAAGCGGACATAGCTGAGCATCTTGCTGTCCTTGAACAGCCATAAGCCTACAAAGCCTTCGCTTATCAATTTTTTCTGGTGCTCAAGGTCACCCAGAGGTATGCTTAAAAGCTGATTTGTTTTTCTTGCAGCAGCCGGAGTAAGATTTCTGTGAAGGATGAATCTCCACATACCATCCTTTCCATCCGCGTCTGTTCCATACTTCCTCTTAAGCGCCTTTATTCTCAACCCGTTTTTTATTACATTGAACAAGCTGTAAACATTCTGAGGAGATACGGTACAAAGCACATGCTCATAGCCTGCTTCCTTAATCAACGGCAATGCGTGCTGAAGCGTTATACTCTGCAAAGAATTTCCCCTGTAATCAGGATGTACAACTGTTGTTTCGAGATGTGCAACCTTTGACAATTCCTTCTTTTCCAGGCTGATATCATTTCCGAGATTTTTTTCTGTGCATCCCGGAAAACCTACGTATCTATAGGCGATGATTTCTCCTGCTTTATTAAAAACGCCGATTACTTTTGCTCCATTTTTCATGTCCTCCAGCATTTCCTCGTAGGAATCCATATAAAGGACCTGCTTGTTCGGAAGCTGTTCATAGACATATTTCTGGAGTTCGATTGCTGACTTAAGCTCTCCTGTTGCTATTGTTCTCATAACATACTCATCCTGCTTGACCTTTTCATCATTATGCTTGATCAATTGTCCTGTTTTTAATATCATCATATGTCGGCCTCCTTTCAGACTCTGACAGTTATAGTACTTTCTACATTTACTGACAACTTCTATAGTGTTGTAAAGTTGTCTCTTTTATATTATCACAGCCAACTCCTGTTTGTCAAGCAAGTTGTCAGTTTGGGAAAAATTAGACTGCTGCCGAATACGGCAACAGTCTACAAGCAATATATTTGACGTAAAAATAATTTTCTTTGTTCCATTGAATTCGCGCTATACTATATTATAATTGCTTATGCGCGTTCAATATAGGCTTTGTTTACGTATTTTTCTACCTTGTCGGAGATATTGGTATCATTCGCAACATATAAGATAATGTCATTGGCATAAAAGACCAGCTTGGGTCCCGGAGAAAGATACAAGTGTCCGGAGCGATTTATACCTATTATTGTTGCTCCGGTATAATCCCAGAAACGCACTTCTCCGATGGATTTACCTATAAGATGGCTTTTTTCTGATATTTTTAACTCCAGCGGATAAATAATTCCTATGTTTCTAAGAAGCATGGCCTGTTCTATAACCGAATCCATTCTCTCAAGCACTTGCTTTTCGATCTCTTTTTTTTCATTCATCAGCCTGATAATATCCTCTCTTAAGGATAATATCCTGTCCTTGGACTGATATTCCTTTATAAAGGTGTTTGCAGCTTCCTTTGATTTTATCAGTATCCCTTTTTTCTCCATGACACAAACGACCTGAAGCTCCTCCAGCAATTTCAACGCTCTCCTTATTGTTTCGGGAGAAACGCTGTATTTGCCGGACAAGGTTGATCGGCCTTTTACCATTTCACCGGTTTTCCACTCTTCATTAACAATACTGTAAGCTATGTCCAATGCTATTTTTTCATATTTTGCAACTGCCTCGCCTTTGTCCTCCGAATGGCTCTTTAAATACATACCAACACCCTTTGCAATTTTTTATAAATTTTGATAAATCCATTATACCATATTTCATTGTTGAATTTTGAATTCAATCGTCAAACAGATTATACCATTCTCTGTCCGCGCTGTAAAATACACCGTATCAGAAGACTGACACGGTGTATTTTATGCATTCATTTATTCAGCAAGCATTAAATTCAGGGTGAAGGTGCTCGCATTATCGTCAGTTTCGTATATTTCTATATCCGCGCTATACTTTTTACCCTTCCATTCAAAGCTCTTTACCAACTGGCTGTCTCCGCTCCAGCCCTTTTCTCTCAGCTTTTCAAAGTATGCCTCCGCTGCCGCTTCATCCACTCCATCACAGATATAAGTAGTATGCCATGCCTGGCCCGGAACGCTTTCGATCAGCTCCACGCTGCCTATCAAGGTGCAGTTATCCGGAGGGAAAATATCCGGGGGCAGCTTATCGGAAGGCCATGGGGCCACCTCTGCGGTATAAAGCACCATTTGCAGGTGATCCTCTCCCTGCCAGGTGAACCTCAGCTCATGAACTCCTTTGTTGGCTATGGACTCTCTGCTTTCCTCCACAGACCAGCCCAGTTCCTTGAGCTTTCCAAGATAAGAGCTCAAAGCCTCTTTTGTAGTCTTATCGATTTTTATTACAAACTCATCACCTGCAGCGGCCGAATTGGCAATCTCACCCTCCATATACTCGGGAAGCCCGGAAGGCAGCTTATCTGCCGGCCATTCTTTATTGGTGAGGGTATCCATTACCTCCATTGCGTTTCCAATGGCCTCCTGGGTATCTCCGGCGGCCTGCGCTGCAGCTCCCTGCACCTCTGTTCCCCCGGAGGACTGCTCCTTCACCGCCTTGTCCCCGCAGCCGGAAAATACTGCTGCAATCAGTATCAGGCTGAATAAGATCAAAATGAGCTTTTTCATCGATCACTCACTCCTTCATTTTCTGTTTTTATTTATTTGCTATCGGTTTACCCATTACTATTGATGTGATGATATCCTTTGTGTCGCCGTCCTTGGTTTCCACATCATAGCAGCCGAGTATCCTGCCGTTGCGTACAGAGATATTGTAGCCCGCATCGTCTATGTCTTTGGCGTTTTTGACAGCCGCATCCTCTGTCTCACATTCAAGGATGGAATAAAGCATATCCTTGTTATCGGCTACTACCTGCACGGTAAAGCCGCCCACTACATCCTTCATGAAGGCCGCCTGATACTCGTCGGTGACGTTGTAGCCCGCATCCTCGGCGGCCTTGCGGATTTCGGCAAGGGTAGCGCCTCCATCTTTTTTACCGGCTGTTTCCGCCGCATCCGCCGGCACACCTTCAGGGCTGCTCTGCCCCGAGCAGCCTGTAAGGCACGCGCTTGCCAGCATTAATAGCAATAGAATAATGGTCAATTTTTTCATTTTAAAATTTCCTCCCCTTCTCCTGTTTTATTGAAAGAACTTCAAATTGCTCCCAGTCCTTTATCTGCGGATATCCCATACGTCCGGCACCTAAGATATGCTATCTGCCCCGGTCAAATTCGGTATCGCCGATCATAAGCGTGCCCCCATCCGTCCGGCTGATTGTCCACTCTTCATTTTCCCATTCTATGTTCCTGCTGGTATAACTCTCTATTTCAAAATACCAGATCTTATCAAAATAGCTTCTTGCAGGCCCTATACTTTTTACAATATCCGTAAGAATCAATTTATCTCCTGTTACCTTATATTTACCCTCAAAAAGATTTCCGGTACGTACATACATCACCACCGGCGATGTTATCCTGTAAAATGTGCCGTCCTTCTTAAACTCATACATTATATCCAAATGAACATATTCGCTGGAGGTGCTGTAGCCCCAGGTGCCGATCAGCCATTCCGCAATACCGCCGCCCTCTGCCGCCGCTTTCGCAGGAGCTGGAGTGGGCCGGGGTACAGGGGTAGGTTTGGGTGTTACCGGAGCAGGAGTTGCCGCCGGGGCCGCCTGAGTCGCGGAGCCGTCTCCTGTAGGCGTTCCCAATGCTCCGGATTCTATCTGGTCATAGGAGCGCACACTCATAAGGATGGAGGCTTCCCTCGTGGCTGCGCCGTAGCCTGTGGCTTCCTGTGCCGTTGTTGTCGCCTTGGGCATGAAGTTCCCGTTATTATCCCCTTTGATGATTCCCAGCTTTGACATGTATTTTGTACCTTCCACCGCATAGGCGGATATATTTTTCTGGTCGGGGAAGTCCTTGACACCTGCTATGCCATAATCGCCTCCCGGCGCTATGACCCTGAGAGCCCTGTACAGCATGGTAGCGCACTGCTCACGGTTGATAAGCACCTGGGGTGAAAAGGTTATGGCGCTGGTGCCCGTTGTTATGCCCAGGGCGAAGGCCTTCAGCACCTGTAGGTTTTTCGTGTCTGTAAAGGGATTGGGTGTAGCCGCGGCAGGGCTTTTGCCGGTGCTCTTCTCATAAAGCAGAAGGGCAAGCTCGCAGAATTCCTCCCTGGTTATGGGCTTTGTCAGGTCTGCTCCCTTAAGTATCTCCGGTATCAACCCCGCATCGTCGGCTTTTTTCAGCTCCGCTGTCGCCCAGGTGCTGGCGTTGCCCCAGGCCGGCATGTTGTGGGAGATCACATTGGAGAAGGGGCTGTAGATGTTTACGGAACGGGTGCTTCCCTCGTGGCCGGACTGCCTGTAGTTTCTCAGATCCAGCACATACCGGGCCTTTATCTCATATCCGGCTTCTTTGTAGTTTTTTACCGACTGCCCACGGAATATATCTTCGGGTGAAATTTTAATAAGCTCTTGAAACCATTCCTGTGTCTCCAGAGGTCTGAAATCGGCTTCCCCCGCCGTTCTCACCCACATCTCCGTACGCATGGCGTTTTTGGCTATGGCGTTTAAGTCCTGAACCTCAGCAGGAATACGGTCAGTGTTGATGTAGAAATACGGTGTGTCGCCATGTTGTATTACCTCTGCCGAAAGCAAAGCTGGGGCATGGTTGATGAGCTTATCATAGTCAGCCTTGCTGTTGGCGGACAGGATAAACTCCTTTGACCAGGGTGAGAGAACATAGGTATCGTCACCGTCAAAGGATTGTGCAAACCTGATTCTAAATGTGACAGAATGAGTTTTTATATACTCCCATCCCTGTTCATCGAAAACCTTCAGCTCCGTATCCTCGGGAAAGAAGCTGTTCAGGTTGTGGCTTGCACTGTCATGGTAATATTCACCGCTTACAAATTGGAAATAGCGGTATATCTTTTTATAGGGGTCAGTTTTGGGCGAATCCCAGTCGCTTGTATGGTGCCAGGAGCCATTATCGATTTTGTAGTCGATCTGGTAATAGAGTGAGAGGCCTTTTGCATCGGGATTATCCACATATCTGCTGTCCGTATAGCTGCGGATGTCCTCCGGGGCGCTTACTGTAAAATACACAGAAGTCCCATAAGATGTGCCCACCCCGAAATGCTCCGGCGCCCCTAAGGTTTTTGGCGGCTCTACGGTTGCCGTCACAGAAAGGGGTATCGCACTGATAAGTACTGCCAGAGTCAATAAAACTGCCAATAATTTACGCTTCATTTACATTACCTCCTATATTAAATCCATTTAAGCCCCGCTAATTACGGAGCACTTACCACTCTATACTCAAAACTGCCGATTGTATTTTCGCATTTTTTTGCTATTCCAGCGGTATATAGGAAACGATCAAAGCTGACACGGTGCTTGGGTCAAAGGCTTCAGCCTGCCCGTCATATTGTAAATGGACAGTCTCCTTTCCTCTAAAGCCGGAAAAGCTGCTGCTCAGATATTCCACCTTAACTCCCGGTTCAAATCCGGAGCTCTGAACATATCTGCGATAACCTGCATATTGTTCCCATGTGCACAATACAACCCCCTGGGCTACGCCGGAGGGCTCCAAAACAACCTCGTACAGCCCGCCATCCGGTTTTCCGAGTCCGCCGAACCATCCCGCAGCCCAGGATTTGCTTGTAACCGACTCTTGCTCCGGGTACGCCGGCGGTTGGGAGACTCCCACAGCGCCCGAAACGCCGAATTTCGCCTCGTCTGCGTCAGACTGCCTTACCGCGCCGGAGGCCACAAGGGAATCGATCAGCCTGATTTCGGTACCGTTAAGGGTCTGAGTCATCAGGTTTGAGGATATCAGCGCCAGATCTCCCCGCAGGAAATCATCCTTGCAGGCGTCAAGCTGCTCCCGGCTGATTATTCCCATGTCAACGGCTGCGGCTGTAGCCGTTGCGTAGGTAAAATCTGGACTGCTCCCTGAATCGGAATACCCCAGGGCGCGAAGTGCCATGACCGCGTACATCTGCGCAGTGCAGCCGTCGGCGGCGCCGAACCTTCCGCCTCCGACGCCGGCGGTCAGACCCTTTTCATATGCGTAGCCTATATACCGGTCAGCCCAGGCCGGAACATCCGAAAAAGGATGCTCCCAGCTTCCGTTAAGGCATTCCGCCTCCTTGCCGGTCAGCCTGAGCAGCATTACAAAAGCCGTGACCCTGTCCGGGGCCTTTTCCAGCTCGAAGCCTTTATCCGTTCCTTTAAATAATCCGACGGCGTTCAGCTTTTGTGCGGCAGACTGCATCTCCTCCGTGACCGTATTCGCCGCCAGCGCCGTCATGGGAAAGAGGGACAAAACCAGTGCGACCGCCAATAGAACAGTCATGAGCTTTCTCTTTGAAAGAATGTCTCGCATATGGGGAACCTCCTTCCATTTTTATTCCGCCTTTTCAATCGAATTTAGGTCATACTGTTTTTTACCGGCTTCCTCTCCGGAGTGGAAATAAGGATATCCGTATCTTATTGCCTGAATGAATATCTTACGGCGTTGGTTTCTATGTTCAGAGGCGGTGTCGCGTCCTCTAAACCAATCGTCAGATATCTCCCGTTATCGTCCTTGCCGAGTTCATAGTAGTAAGAAGCGGGCTGTCTTGTGTTGCCCTCGCTCCATGTCTTGCCGAAATCCGAGCTGCTTTTGCTTCCCGTATATGTGAAAGTAATTTTGTCGCTGCTGACGGTATAATTCCCGGTTATTGATGTAACGCTCCCCGAACCGGTTTTCATCAATACCGTAAAGGTACCGTCGCTGTTGAATTGATACTCCTGCTCTGTGCCGTAAATCCCGAAGTTGAAGGAACCCGTTGCGATGTTATACATGGCTCCGGTTATACCCTTGCCCCATTTCCCAACGATAGATCCGCTTCCTGTTACCGGCTGTGTGGGCTGGGCAGACTTCTCAGGCTGTATTACCGAGCTTGCGGGCGGTGCTGCGGAGCCGTCTCCTGTAGGCGTTCCCAATGCTCCGGATTCTATCTGGTCATAGGAGCGCACACTCATAAGGATGGAGGCTTCCCTCGTGGCTGCGCCGTAGCCTGTGGCTTCCTGTGCCGTTGT